>CAYUPN010000022.1:0-2696 GCA_964446605.1 uncultured Bifidobacteriaceae bacterium
CGGCGGGCTGTACTACTGGTTCCCGAAGATGACGGGCCGGATGTACGGCGAGCGCCTGGGGAAATGGACCTTCGGCGTGCTGTTCGCCGGATTCAACATCACGTTCTTCCCGATGCACATCCTCGGCCTGATGGGCATGCCGCGGCGCGTCTACACGTATCCGATCGAGGTGGGGTGGGGCGGCCTGAACCTGCTGTCCAGCAGCGGCGCGGCGCTGCTCGCGGCCGGCGGCGCCATGTTCCTCTACAACTTCGCGCGCAGCGCCCGCGCCGGCGTGCCGGCCGGAGAGAACCCCTGGCATGCCGACTCGCTGGAGTGGAGCACCAGCTCCCCGCCGCCCGTCTACAACTTCCTCGAGCCGCCGGTCGTCGAGGGGCGCCACGCGGTCTGGGAGCGCTCGCCGGATCCGCCGGTCGTGGCCGGGCTGCGCACCGACCGGCGGGAGGTGCTCGTCACCGGCGTCATGGACGCCGAACCGATGCACCGCGACGAGTTCCCCGAGCCATCGATCTGGCCGTTTCTCACGGCGGTGGTGACCGGCGGGCTGCTCGTCGGCCTGATCTTCACCCCGTGGGCCATGGTGTACGCGGCGGTGCCGCTGTTCGTCACGCTCACGGGCTGGTTCTGGCCGAAGAAGCCGGCGGCCGAGGAGGCGACGGAGCTGCTGGCGCCGGAGTCGCCCGATCCGGTCGCCCCGGAGGCGCGCGCATGAGCCGCCGGGTCCTCGACGTCTCGGCGCTGCGCGAGTACTCGTTCGGCCACCACGGGCTCATCTGGTGGGGCACCGTCGGGTTCATGGTGATCGAGGGCTCGATGTTCGTGATGGCCGCGGTCACGTACTTCTATCTGCGCACCCGGGTGACCGGATGGCCGCCCGCCGCACCGGATCCGGCGCTGGCGTTCGGGACGCTCAACACGGTCATCCTCCTCGCGAGCATCGTGCCGAACCAGATGGTGAAGAAGGCCGCCGAGGCGATGGACCTGGCGCGCGTCCGCCGGCTGCTGCCGATCGCGCTGGTGTTCGGCGTCGCCTTCCTGATCGTCCGCGCGTTCGAGTTCGGCGCGCTCAACGTCCGGTGGGATGCGAACGCGTACGGGTCGATCGTGTGGTTCCTGATGGGACTCCACACCGCGCACCTGCTCACCGACGTCGTCGAGAGCGGGGTGCTGACCGCGCTGATGTTCACCCGGCACGCGGAACCGAAGCGCATGGTCGACGTCGCCGAGAACTCGCTCTACTGGTATTTCGTCGTGCTGGCCTGGATTCCCATCTACGCCGTCGTCTATCTGGCGCCGAGGTGGCTCTGATGGCGACCGTGCACGAGCAGCCGCACGACTACTGGGAGGGCACCGGGCTCGTCGTGCTGCTGGCCGGCTTCCTGCTTGGGCCGGCGGCATGGTTCCTCGACCTCCAGGCGAGCTACGCGCTGGTGAAGTGGGCGTGCCGCCACGACCTGCGCGGCGTGCTCGTCGCGATTCCGGCCGCCAGCCTGCTGATCGCGGCCGCGGGGTTCCGGCTGTCCTGGTCGAGCCTGACGAAGCTGGGTGGCCGCGTGCGGCCGGATGGCGGCAGCCGCGAGGACCGGAGCTGGTTCCTGGCGATGGGGGGACTGGCGACCAGCGCGATCTTCGGCCTGCTGATCCTGATCGCCTTCGTCCCGCGCCTGGTGCTCAGCCCATGCGAGTAGCCGCCGCGCTCGCGTTCGCGGTGTCGTTCGAAGCGCGCGCGTTCGCTCACGGCGGCGCGCACGTGCCGGCCGGACCGTCCGGCTGGGACCTCGCGGCCCTGGCCCTGCTGTCTCTTTCGGGAGCCCTGTATCTCGTCGGATCGCGGAGGCTGTCGGCGCGCGGCGCGCACGTCCGGCCGATCGAGCGCACCGCGTTCTGGACCGGCTGGGCCGCGCTCGTCGCCGCCCTTGCACCGCCGCTGGACGCGGCCGCCGCCGAGCGCTTCTCCGCGCACATGGCGCAGCACGAGCTGCTGATCCTGGTCGGCGCGCCGCTGGTGATCGTCGGGCGCCCGATCGTGCCGTGGCTGTGGGCGCTGCCGGGGCGGATGCGTCCGGCGGCCGGCGCGGCGCTGCAGCAGCATGCCGTGAGCCGTGCCTGGCGCGTGCTGACGACGCCGGTGATCGCCTGGGGGCTGCACGGCGCGGCGATCTGGATCTGGCACGCGCCCGCGCTCTACGAGGCGGCCGTGCGGCACGAAGGCATCCATGCCTTCCAGCACGCGACCTTCGTCGGCACGGCCGTCTTCTTCTGGTGGGGGCTGGTCTACGGCCGGTATGGGCGCGCCGCGTATGGCGCCTCGGTGCTCTTCGTCTTCACGACGATGATCCACACGGGGCTGCTGGGGGCGCTGTTCGTGCTCTCGGGCACGCCGTTCTACGGGCTCTATCGCGACCGCGCCGCCGCCGCCGGGATCGATCCGGTGGCCGACCAGCAGCTCGCCGGGCTCTACATGTGGGTGCCGGCCGGCGTCATCCTGACGCTGTTCGCGCTCGCGCTGCTGCTCGCCTGGATCGCCGACTCGGAGCGCCGCGCCGCGCACGGGCCGGTCCGCCGCGTCCTCGTCCTGCTGCTGGCCGCGGGCGCGGCGCTGACGGCCGCGCCGGCCTGCCGCGCCATCCCGCACGAGCGCGAGGTGCGGCTGCTGACCGGCGGCGATCCGTACCGCGGCCGCGACCAGATCCGGC
>CAYUPN010000022.1:2796-48113 GCA_964446605.1 uncultured Bifidobacteriaceae bacterium
GAGGTGCGGCTGCTGACCGGCGGCGATCCGTACCGCGGCCGCGACCAGATCCGGCGGTACGGCTGCGACAGCTGCCACACCATCCCCGGCGTGTCGACCGCCGACGCGCTCGTCGGACCGCCGCTGACGCGCATCGCGCTGCGGACGTATCTCGCCGGACGCCTGGAGAACACGCCGGAGAACATGCAGCGCTGGATCCGGAACCCGTGGTCGATCGACGAGCGGACGGCCATGCCGAACATGGGCGTCACGGAGCGGGACGCGCGGGATATCGCGGCCTTCTTGTACACGTTGAGATAGGACTTGGGCTGTCCGCGAGCAGGCCAAGGCCCACTCCGCCACTCCCGAGAGGGTAGCGGTCTGCGCCACCTGGCCGTGCAGAATCTACACGGTCGCGCTTTGGCCCGCGCCATTCCCTCCCGAATCGGCTCACAATGGTCGAGGCAGTCCCTTTGCATTGAGAGCCGACATGAGCCGGAACCGGCGGGATCTCCGAACGGCTGCACAGGAGCGGATGGCCTGGCTCGGGATGCGGGTGTCCGGCGCGCTCGACCGTGGCGGGCGCTGGCTCGCCGCCCGTCCGTGGGGAGCCCGGAGCGTGCTCGCGACGGCCATCCTCACGGTGTGGATGGCCGCCGCCGCGGCGACCTGGTTCAGCGTCGATCTGCTGGCCGGCGTGCCCGGACGCGACGAGCTGGAGCGCGTCGGCATCATGGCCCAGTCGACGACGCTGTACGACCGCAACGACAGGGCGGTCTTCTCGATCTTCCGGGAACAGCGCATCGACGTCCCGCTCGACCGGATCTCGCCGCGGCTCGTCACCGCGACCATCGCCGTCGAGGACCAGCGCTTCTACGACCACCGCGGCGTCGACGTGATCCGCGTGCTCGGGTCGGCCTGGCGGAACCTGCAGGAGGGCCGGCGCGCGCAGGGGGGCAGCACCCTCACGCAGCAGCTCGCGCGCCAGTCGTTCCTCACGCTCGACAAGTCGTACCGCCGCAAGCTCAAGGAGATCATCGTCGCCGCGCAGCTCGAGTCGCAGTTCACGAAGGACGAGATCCTCGAGCTGTACCTGAACAAGATGTACTTCGGCGCCGGGCTGCACGGCGTCGAGGCCGCCTCGCTCGGCTTCTTCGGCAAGCACGCCAGCGAGCTCACGCTCGCGGAGGCCGCGCTGCTCGCCGGGCTCGTGAAGTCCCCCTCGACCTGGGCCCCCACCGTGAATCTCGAGCGCGCCGTGGCCCGTCGCAACGTCGTGCTGGACGCGATGGTCGACTACGGCGCGATCACGCCGGCGGAGGCCGAGGCGGCGAAGGCCGAGGGGGTCGTGCTCGCCAACGCGCTGCATCGCGACGACCCGTACGGCGCCTGGTTCAAGGAAGAGGTCCGCCGGCAGCTCGTCGCGCGCTTCGGGCTCGAGCGCGTGTACGAAGGCGGGCTCCGCGTCTACACGACCGTCGACATGGACATGCAGGCGGCCGCGGAAACCACGGTCCGGCAGGCGCTCGAGGAGATCGAGAAGCGGCGCACGAGGCGCGCGCCGGCGGACTCCGCCGCGGACGACGAGCCGCTGCAGGGGGCGCTGGTGGCGCTCGACGCGAAGACCGGCGAGGTGCGCGCGCTCGTAGGGGGGCGCAGCTTCGAGCGCAGCCACTTCAACCGCGCCACGCAGGCACGGCGCCAGCCGGGCTCGGCGTTCAAGCCGTTCGTCTTCGCCGTCGCGCTGGAGCAGGGCTGGGCGCCAGCCTCGATCGTCACGCACCTCGACGAGCCCGTCGACACGTTGCAGGGAGCCTGGATTCCGGAGGACGAGCACGCGGAGACCGCGGAGATGACGCTGCGCACCGCGCTGCGCACGTCCAGCAATCGCGCCGCCGTCCGGCTGCTCGACGAGGTCGGCATTCCCCCCACGGTCTCGTACGCGAAGGAGCTCGGCGTCGGCGACGTGCCCCCGGTGCCGTCGCTCGCGCTCGGCTCGGGCGAGGTCACGCTGATCGATCTCACGGCCGCGTACGGCGCGTTCGCCAACGGCGGCATCCACAGCCGGCCGCGCCTGATCCGGCGCGTCGAGGACCGCGACGGCACGGTCCTCTTCGAGGCGCCGGCGGAGAGCCGGCGCGTGGTGTCGGAGACCACGGCGTTCCTGCTGTCGAGCATGCTCCAGGACGTCATCGCCTACGGGACGGCCTGGAAGGCGCGCCAGGCCGGCTTCGCGCTGCCGGCCGCCGGGAAGACGGGCACGACCAACCAGTACGTCGACGCCTGGTTCGTCGGCTACACCCCGCGTCTGGTCGCCGGCGTGTGGGTCGGCTTCGATCAGCCGAAGACGATCGTCGCCAACGGCTATGCCAGCGACATCGCCGTGCCGCTCTGGGGCCGCTTCATGAAGACGGCGACGAAGGGGGATCGGGCCGAATGGTACAAGCCACCGCGCGGTCTCGTCGGCGTGACGATCTGCCGCGTGTCCGGGCTGCTGCCGAACGACGGCTGCGGCGAGGTCGTGGTCGTCAATGACGACGGGGAGACGGACCGGCGATCGATGCTGATCACCGACTACTTCCCGCGGGGGCGGACGCCCATCGGCATCTGTCCGCTGCACGAGAAGCGGAACATCTTCGAGGCCGTCGCCGGCTGGTTCGGCGGCGATCGCTCGCGGCCGGGTGCCGCAGCGGAGGCCGGCGCGCACGGGCGGCCGTCCGTCGAGCCGGTCGCGGAAGTGGACGCGGCAGCGCCCGCCGCCGAGGCGCCCGCAGCGAAGCAGGACGAGCCGAAGAAGAAGCGCGGGTTCTGGTCCCGCCTCTTCGGCATCGGCAAGAACGACGACCGGAAGGACCGCGACGACCGGACGGAGAGCCCGGACGACCGATCGCCCGATCGCCGGAACCGCGACAGGGACAGGGACGACGAGAGGGACTAAACTCTGGAGAGCGCCTTCGGGAGGCCGCCGGCCTGGGGCCGGCCGTTCCATGCTCCCGGGTTCCCGTCGTTCCATGTCCTTCCGACGCATCCTCGGCCACCGTTCGACGCTGGCGCTGCTCGCGCGCGCCGTGGACGCCGGCACGCTGCCGCCGAGCCTGATCCTCGCCGGGCCCGCAGGCGTCGGCAAACGTCTGGCGGCCACCGCGCTGGCGCAGGCCCTGAACTGTCTGTCGCCCGCGCGTCCCGCGCCGTGGCCTGACGGTGGCGAGCCGCTCGCGGTGGACGCGTGCGGCGAGTGCTCCGCCTGCCGGCGCATCGCGCGCCGCATCCATCCGGACTTCACGCTCATCGAGCCGGGCGAGAACGGGTCGATTCGCATCGACGCCGTGCGCGCGGTCATCGACAGCACGGCGTTCCGTCCCTTCGAGGCGCGACGGCGCGTCGTCGTCTTCGACGAGGCGGACGCGCTCGTCGAGGACGCGCAGAACGCGCTCCTGAAGACGCTCGAGGAACCCCCCTCCGGATCGGTGATCGTGCTCGTGACCGCGCAGCCGGGCACGCTGCTGCCCACGGTGCGGTCGCGGTGTCCGATCGTGCGGTTCGGCCCGCTGGCGCCTGCGGACGTCGCCGCCTGGCTGATCCGCGAGGCCGGGCTGACCGAGGACGAGGCGCGCGCGGCGGCGGTCGTGTCGCGCGGCAGCCTGACGCTCGCGCGCGAGGCCGCGCAGGCCGGCGCCGGCGGGACCCGCGACGCCGCCCAGCGGCTGCTCCAGCGGATCGCCGACACGTCCGATCCGCGCGCCCGGCTGGAGGCCGTGCGCGAGATCGGCGGGAAGGGCAAGGGCTCGGGCGCGAGCGAGCGCGAAGCCCTCGCGCTGCACCTGCACGCGCTCCAGGCGCTCCTCCGCGATCTCGGCGTGCTCGCCACGAACGCGGGCACGGGCGTCGCGAACCGCGATCTCGAGCCGGCGCTGGCGCGCCTGTCGGACGCCTTCGGCACCGACCGCGTGCTCGAGGGCTTCTCGACCCTGCAGGCGGCGCTCGAGGCGCTCGACGGCAACGCCAGCCCGAAGACCGTCGCCGACTGGGTCGCCCTGCGGCTCTAGTGGCCAGCCCCATGCCGCTCCCACGCATCGCCATCACGGCCGGCGATCCGGCCGGTATCGGGCCGGAGATCGCCCGGAAGGCGGCCGCCGATCCGCGCGTGACCGCGGTCTGCGAGCCGGTGATCGTCGAGCCGCCGGACGCGGCGGCGTTTCGTCCGGGCGAGCTGTCGGCGGCGGCGGGACGCGCGGCGCACGACGCCATCCTGCGGGCCGTGTCGGCCGCGCGGGCCGGTGACGTGGCGGGCATCGCGACGGCCCCCGTGAGCAAGGAGGCCTTCGCGCTGGCGGGCCTGCCGTGGAAGGGGCACACCGATCTGCTCGCGCACCTGACCGGCGCGCCCGACGTCGCGATGATGTTCGAGTCGCCGGCGCTGCGCGTGGTGCTGGCGACCGTGCACATCCCGCTGGCCGACGTGCCGGGCGCGCTGACGCGGGCACGCGTCGCGCAGACCATCCGGCTCACCGCGCGCGAGCTGCCGCGCTTCGGCGTGGCGCGGCCGCGCATCGCGCTGGCGGCGCTCAACCCGCATGCCGGCGAGAGGGGGCTGATGGGACGGGAGGATCGCGAGACGCTGGCGCCGGCGGTGGCGGCGTGCCGCGAGGACGGGCTCGAGGTCACGGGCCCGCATCCGGCGGACACCGTGTTCCTGCGCGCCCACCGCGGCGAGTTCGACGTCGTGGTCGCCTGCTACCATGATCAGGGCCTCATCCCGGTGAAGCTGCTGGCGTTCGGCCGCGCGGTCAACGTCACGCTCGGCCTGCCGATCGTCCGGACGTCGGTCGATCACGGCACCGCGTTCGACATCGCCGGCACCGGGCGCGCCGACCACGGCTCGATGGTCGAGGCCGTGCTGCTCGCGGCGCGGCTGGCGCAGCACGCACGTCCATGACCCAGACCGATCGCCAGGCCGCCCAGCGCATCGTCGCGGAGAACCGGAAGGCGCTGCACGACTACCACATTCTCGAGAGCTTCGAGGCGGGCATCGCGCTGCAGGGCACCGAGGTGAAGTCGATCCGCGAGGGGCGCGTCAACCTGCGCGACAGCTTCGCGCGGGTCGAGGACGGCGAGGTGTGGGTCTACAACATCCACATCAGTCCGTACTCGCACCGCGGCTACGCGGATCACGAGCCGACGCGGCGGCGCAAGCTGCTGCTGCACCGGCAGGAGATCCGCAAGCTCATCGGACGCACGGTCGAGCGCGGCATGACGCTGGTGCCGCTGCGGCTCTATTTCAGGAACAACCGCGCGAAGATCGCGCTCGGGCTGGCGAAGGGCAAGCAGGCGCACGACAAGCGCGAGGCGATCCGGAAGCGGGAAGTGGATCGCGAGACGCGCGCGGCGATCAAGGCGAGAGGCGGACGCCTTCGTTGACCTTTCCCGGTCCGACCTTGTACGATGCCTCGCGGCTCAGGCAGACACACCGGATGGCACCTCGCGCACTCATCACCGGCATCACCGGGCAGGACGGCTCGTATCTGGCCGAACTCCTGCTCGATCGCGGCTACGAAGTCTTCGGCATCATCCGGCGGTTGAGCGCGCCGAACGTCTGGCGCATCGAGCACCTGCTCGATCGCGTGACCCTGCTGCAGGCCGATCTGCTGGATCAGCTCTCGCTCATCAAGGTCGTCGATCAGGTGCGGCCGCGCGAGTTCTACAACCTCGCGGCGATGTCGTTCGTGCCGGCCTCCTGGGATCAGCCGATGCTGACGGGCGAGTACAACTCGCAGGGCGTCACGCGCGTGCTCGAGGCGATCCGGCAGGTCGATCCGGCGATCCGCTTCTACCAGGCCTCGTCGAGCGAGATGTTCGGCAAGGTCCGCGAAGTGCCGCAGACCGAGGCCACCCCGTTCTATCCCCGCAGCCCGTACGGCGTCTCGAAGGTCTTCGGCCACTACATCACGGTCAACTACCGCGAGAGTTACGGGCTGTTCGCCTGCTCCGGCATCCTGTTCAACCACGAGTCGCCCCGGCGCGGGCTGGAGTTCGTCACGCGGAAGGTCACCGACGGCGTGGCGCGCATCAAGCTCGGGATGACGGACACGCTGTCGCTCGGCAATCTGGACGCGCGCCGGGACTGGGGGTTCGCCGGCGACTACGTCCGGGCGATGTGGCTCATGCTGCAGCAGGAGCGGCCGGACGACTACGTGGTCGCGACCGGCATCAGCCATTCCGTGCAGGAGCTGGTCGAGACCGCGTTCGCGCACGCGGGGCTCGACTGGCGCGACCACGTGCGCACGGATCCGAAGCTGCTGCGCCCGGCCGAAGTCGATCATCTGATCGGCGACGCGTCGAAGGCGCGCCGCGTGCTCGGCTGGGAGCCGGCCGTCGATTTCCGTGCGCTCGTGCACATGATGGTCGACGCCGACATCGAGAGACTGGAGGCGACGGCGCTGCGCGCGGTCCGTTGACTCCTTCCGAGGCGCCGGGACCAATCACTCCCGCGCGCCGGACCGGCACCGTGAAGGCGCTTGCCCGTGCATCGGCCGGCTCCACGTTGGCGGCCGCGGTCGGACACGGGACGAGTCTGCTCCTGCCGCTCGCGGCCGCGCGCCTCTACGGCGTGCGGGAAAGCACCGACGCGTTCTTCCTCGCCTTTGCCGGGGTCCTGCTGGTCACCACCGCCCAGACCGGAGTCGCCCAGGCGAGCGCGGTGCCGTTCTTCGTCGAGCGTCTGCGCCGTCCCGGCACGCCCACCCGCGTCGTCGGCGGCGCCGCCGCGGGGCTGATGGCGCTGGGCGCCACGGCGCCGCTGGCGCTCGGGGCCCTCGCCGGGCCGCTCTTCGAGTGGCTGGCGCCGGGCATGGATGCGGGGCTGGCGTCCCGCTATTTCATCCTGCTCACGCCTTTCGCTGCCCTGGCCGGCGCCTCCGCCGTCTGGTCGGGCGTGCTCGCCGCCGATCGTGATTACACCACCCCCGCCTGGTCGCTGAGCTTCCGCTGGCTCACGGGGCTGGCCGTGGCGTTCGCGGCAGGCGCCCGCAGCGGTCCTGCCGCCCTGGCGGCAGGACTCGCGGTCGGCGAACTGCTGCGGGCCGGCCTGCTGGCGCGCCTGGCGCGCCGGCGCCTGCCATCGAGCCCGCTGATGGCCCTGCCGTGGCCGATGGGTGCGAGCCGGCACTTTGGCGCCAACGCGGCGGCGCAGCTGGTCGGATCGGTGGTGCTCGCCTGCACGCTGCTCGTGGACCGCATGACGGCCGTCCGGCTCGACGCCGGGCAGGTGACGATGCTGGAGATCGCCGAGCGCACGTGGCAGGCGCCTGCCGGGCTGCTGATGTCCGGCCTGCTGACGGTCGTGTTGACCGAGTGGAGCCATGGGCTGGATGACGAGCCGTCCGTTCGGCCTCTGGGCCGGCGCACGTTCCAGACTGCTGTCGCGATGGCGCTCCTGGCCGCCGCCGCGGTCGCCGTCGCGTACCCCTGGAGCGGAGCCATCACGGGAATCCTGATTGGCACCGGCACGCTCGACGGGGCTTCGCTGGAGACGCTCGGACGAACGTTCGGCGTCTATCTGGCGATCACCCCGATCTACGTGGCCGCGCTGTTGTACTCGCGTGCGATTCTGGTCCTGCGCCGATCGGACTGGCTGCTCGCCATTGCCGTCGTTCAGGTCGGCGTCAAGCTCGCGCTCAATGGTCCGGCGGCAGGGACCTGGGGACTTGTGGGGATTCCGCTCACGACCGGTCTGATGTATCTCATCGCGCTCGGGTTGTGCGCATGGCTGCTGCACACGCGCGCCACCGTGGAGGTGCCCCGTGCGGCAGTCTGATTCGACGGACCTGGCCGGCGTCGGGTACTGGGACGAGGTCTGGCATCGCTCGGGTCCGCGGCGGCTCGGCCGGTTCAGCTACTTCCATTACGCGTGCGCATCGCTGCTGAAGCGGCTGGTGGCGCCCGATGGCCGCGCCTGCGAGGCCGGGTGCGCGGACTCCGTCTGGGTGCCGCATCTGCTCGGCAGGGGGGTGCGCGTCGTGGGCATCGACTATTCGGCCCCCGGACTCCAGCGGCTGGAGCGGCGGCTGGCCGGCGTCGGGCTGTCAGCCGACCTGCGCTGTCTCGATCTCACGCAGGGGGCCCCGCTGACGGGAGAGCAGTTCGATCTCGTGTTCAGCCTGGGGCTGGTGGAGCATTTTCGCGATCCGGTGCCGCTGCTGCGAGCCCTGGCGGACGGGCTGGCGCCGACCGGCGTGCTCCTGACGGTCGTACCGAACCTCGCGGGGCTCTGGGGAGCGCTGCAGGCGCGGCTCGACCGCCGCGTCTTTTCCGTGCACGTGGTCCATACGCCGGCGACGCTCGATTTGGTGCACCGCGAGGCCGGCCTCGAGCCAATCGAGACGACGAGCTACCTGGGGGTCTTCGGCCCGCTGCTGCTCAACGCGCCGCAGCTTGCCGAGGCGTACCCACGCGCTCACCGGGTCGGACAGGCCCTGCTCTGGGCGCTCCAGCAGGGGGTCGCCTGGCCGGCGCATGCGGTGCTCGGGGGCCGGGCCGAGTCGCAGCTGCTGTCGTCGCACCTGTTCGGGGTCTATCGACGGATCTCGTGATGCGATTCTCGTTCGGCGCCAACTGGTCCGCCTACTCGAAGCGGCTGACGGCCCGCCATGTGGAGGAGGCCGCGGCCAGCGTGCGCGGACTGCTGCAGGTCGACAGCCTCAGGGGCCGTCGCGTCGTCGACATCGGCGCCGGCAGCGGCCTGTTCACGGCCGCCGCCCTGCGGCTCGGCGCGCACGAGGTCGTCGCGCTGGACCGGGACCCGCTGTGCGTCGACGTCATTCGCGCCAACACCGCACGGCTGCTGACCCCGGCGGAGCGTGCGCGCCTGCAGGTCCTGCATGGCGACATCCTTGCGCCGGAGACCCTGCCCCGATCGGAGTTCGATGTCGTGTATGCCTGGGGCAGTCTGCACCATACCGGCCGCATGTGGGAGGCTGTCGTCAATGCGGCGGGCCTCTGTGGTCCCGGCGGGGCCTTCGTGGTCGCGCTGTACAACCGCACCCCGTTCTACGGCATCTGGCACCAGGTCAAACGTCTCTACAATCGATCGCCGCGCCCGATACGGACCGCGATGGCGCTGGGACTCGCGGGCCCACGGGTCTGTGTCCGCGCCGTCACCGGACGCTCGCCCTTCGACACGGAACGCGCGATGAGCGTCTGGTACGACGCCGTCGACTGGCTCGGCGGACTGCCGTACGAGGCGGCTACGCCCGAGGAGGTCGTCCAGCGGGTCTCGGCGCACGGATACACGCTGGGCCATGCGCGGCTGACGCGCCGACACGGGTGCAACGAGTTCGTCTTCGTGCGAAGGGCTCGTGAGCGGGCCCCATGTGCATGAGCGTGACGGCGATTCTGCAGGTCCTGCTCAGCATCGCCGCCGGCGTGGTGACGATTGCGTGGCTGCGCGGAATCCGCCGCGCCGATTCCCTGGCCGGCTGGATCGCCGCGGCCGGCGTCGCCGCGCGGCTCCTGCTCGGGGCCGGGCTGTTCTGGGTCTCGTATCTGGACTGGTCCCGGCTGGCCCACCTCCACAGCGGCGACGGATTCTGGGAACTCGCGCTCGACGCACACACCTATTTCCTCCTCGCCGCTGACGCGGCCGAGCAGGGGCCCGGAGCTGTCGCGGCCGGCAGTCCCTCGCCGGCGTACGTTCATGTGCTCGCGCTGTGGATGCGCATGGTCGGCGTGACACCGCCCGCGGCGGTGCTCCTCAACGGACTCCTCGCGGCCGGCGCCTGTCGTCTGATCGTCGCGGTGTGGGGCTCGTCTGCTGCGCAGGACAGAGCCATGCTGCGGCTGCTCGTGACGGGGTTCTCCTGCTCCCCGGCGCTGATCCTGTTCAGCGCGCAGGTCCTGAAGGACCAGTTCTTCGTCGCCCTGCTCGTCCTGCTTGCGGTCAGTGCCTTCGGCGTGCTGCGCGCGTGCGGGGACAGACGCGGCCGGGGGCGCCGCTGGATGGTCGGGCTCGCGCTGGCCATCGGCCTGATTGCCGGCGTGCGGCCGTACATGGCGTTCCTGGCCTGGATTGCCTTCGTGCCCGGGCTGGCCCTCGCCGTGCTGCGTTCCGGAGAGTGGCGGCGCCGCATTCCGGCGGCCGTCGGCCTCCTGCTGGCGCTCTGGGGCTGCTTCATGGTCGGCGCGGGTGCGTACTACGACCGCTACGGGGCGATGGCCGCCGGCATGCTCGACCGCGTCTCGTTCCACCTGCTGCCGCGATCCGCGCTCGGCGCGCTTGCCGAGGGTCTTTCCGGGGACACCGCGACCGGGATGGAAGGAGCAATGGAGTCGCTGGAGTCGGCCAGGACGGGGTTCGTTCGTGCCGGCGGCGCCACGAACGTCGCCGATCGCAGTGCGGATGAGTCCGGGCGTGATCTCAGGCTGCTCAGGCGTACGGCGCTCGGGCTGACCACCATGCTGGTACCCATCACGGCGTTGCAGTGGCTGGGAGTGATCGAGTTCGCAGGTGGCCGTGGCCTGACGGTGGTGACCGACCTGGATTCGTTGTTCAACCTGGCCATGATCGCCGTGGCCGTCTGGCTGATGACGCGGCGCCGGACGTGGCTGGGACCCGATCGGTCCTACCTGGTGGTCGCCGGGCTGCTGCTCGCCCTGACGTCGCTCTCGATGGCCTACGTCGTCACGAACTTCGGCACGTTGTTCCGCCTGCGGATCATGGTGCTGGCGCTCGTCCTGCTCGTCCTGCCGGGTGCGGCGCGTCGGGGCATTCACGAACCGGAGAGGGCGCCCGCGTGGCCGTGACGGTCCTGCAGGCCCTCAGCGGGGGCGGCGTGGGTGGCACCGAGC
Organism: uncultured Bifidobacteriaceae bacterium; assembly: GCA_964446605.1. Classification (GTDB taxonomy): domain Bacteria; phylum Acidobacteriota; class Vicinamibacteria; order Vicinamibacterales; family JAENWD01; genus JAENWD01. The sequence goes on from CAYUPN010000022.1 coordinate 13,618, forward strand.
GGATGGTGACCGAGCTCGTCGCCAGGTTGTCGCCGCAGGTCAGGAGCGAGGTGAGCGTGCTCGCACGGACGGACGGGTTGCGCCTCGCATCGCCCGTCCACGTCCTCGATGACGCCGGGCGGAGCCTGCCCGCGGCCCGCCGGCTCGCACGCATGGTCGACGAGCGCGCGATTGACGTCGTGCACCTGTACGGGTACCGGATGAGCCTCGTCGGCCGGCTGGCGATGGCCTGGGTGCGCGGGCGCCGGCCGGTCCTCGTCCACGGCATCCGCGGGCGACACCTGACGGACTGGCCGGAGGTCGAGTCCCTGCGCACGCGGGCGGCCATTCTGCTCGAGCGGGCCGGCAGCCGGTGGATAGACGTCTACGCCACGAACTCGGACCATGCCGCGGCCTTCCTTCGTGCGCGGGGATTGAGCGGGGCCCGGTTTCGTATCATTCCGAACGGGATCGATGTCGAGTACTGGTCTCCGGCCGCCGGGCACCCGCGCGAGCCGCTGCTGGCCTGCGTGGCGAATCTGCGGCCGGTCAAGCGGCACGAGCTGCTGGTCGACGCCGCGCAGCGGCTGCGTTCCGCCGGGATTCCGTGCCGTCTCGTCTTCGCCGGAGAGGGGTCCCTGCGGGCGCGCCTGCAGGATGCCGTCACCCGCGCCGGACTCGGCGAGGTCGTGTCGTTCGCCGGGTCGCTCGACCGCGATGACGTCCGGGCGCTGTTGCGCCGGGCCTCGGCGGCGGTGCTGGCGTCCGCGTGGGAGGGCATGCCGGTCAGCCTGCTCGAGGCGCTGGCGTGTGGATGTCCCGTCGTGGCGCCGGCGGTGCCCGGCATCGAAGGCGTCGTGCGGCACGAGGATACGGGGCTGCTGACCGCCTCGACGGGACACGCGCTTGCCGACGCGTGCGCCCGCGTATTGCAGGACGCCGCGCTGCGGGATCGTCTGGCGCAGCGCGCGCGAGCCGATGCGGTGGCTCGGTTCTCGCTGCCCGCGATGGTGGGCGCGTACGAGGCCTTCTATCTGGAGCTGGGTGGAGAACGACGATGACCACCGGACAGTCGTCGCCGGCTGCGGAGGGCCTCGCGACGTGGATGCTCGATCTGCTGGTCTGCCCGGCCTGCCGGGCGCACGTGCGGGCGGACGGGGATGTGCTCCGCTGCGCGGGGTGTCAGGTCGCGTACCCGGTGCGCGCCGGCATTCCGCGGTTCGTGGGCGCCCTGGATCCGGTCGCGTCCCGTACCCGGGCGAGCTTCGGCTATGAATGGCAGCATTTCAGCGACTGGCGCGCGTCCGGGCAGACGAACTTCGGGGACTACTTCGGCGACCTGGACCTTGCGTCGCTGCGTGAGGCGGTCGTGCTGGACGCCGGCTGCGGCATGGGGCGTCATGCCCGCATGATCGCACCGCACGTCGGGCGGCTCGTCGCGCTGGACTTCAGCGAGGCCGTGGACGAGGCAGGACGGACGCTCGCCGCGTGCCCACACGTGCGCTGCGTGCAAGGCGACCTGACCCGGCCGCCGTTGCGCGACGGGAGCTTCGACTACGTGTACTCCCTCGGGGTGCTGCACCACCTGGAGAACACGGCCGGTGCGCTGCGAACGCTGGTGCGGCTGGTGCGCCCGGGCGGCCGGCTCCGCCTCTATCTCTACTGGCAGCCGTCCGGCTGGCGGGGCGGGCTGCTGCGACTGGTCAACCTCACGCGTCCGATCACCACGCGCCTGCCGTTCGGCGTGCTGCGCCGGGTGGTCTGGAGCCTGAGCGTGCTGCTCTGGGCGGGAGTCATCCTGCCGTATCGGGCGCTGGCGCGAGCCGGCGTGACCGGCGTGACGCGCCTGCCGCTGTTCCAGTACACGAAGTACCCGTTCGTGATTCTCTACAACGATCAGTTCGACCGGTTCTCGGCACCGATCGAGAAGCGCTACACGGAGGCGGAGGTCCGTCGGCTGCTCGCGACGGCAGGGCTCGAGCAGATCACCGTCAGGGCGCGCTACGGCTGGATCGGCGAGGGCGTGCGGCCGGGCGGGGGCGCGGACTGAATGTGCGGCATCGCCGGGAAACTCCTCTTCGATGCGGGCGCGCGGGTGGATCCCGTCGTGCTGACGCGCATGACGGACGCCATCCGGCACCGCGGACCCGATGACGGCGGCGTGTGGACGGAAGGACCGGTCGGGCTCGGGAGCCGGCGCCTCGCCGTGATCGATCTCTCTCCGCGCGGCCATCAGCCGATGGCGAGCGCGGACGGCTCGCTCCAGGTCGTGTTCAACGGAGAGATCTACAACTTCCGTGAGCTGCGGGCGGAGCTCGAGCGTGGCGGGTGGCCGTTCCGATCGGACACCGACACCGAGGTGCTGCTGGCGGCGTACGCGACGCACGGCCCCGCGATGGTCTCGCGCCTCCGCGGCATGTTCGCCTTCGCGTTGTGGGACGGCGCGCGGCGACAGCTGATGCTCGCGCGCGACCGGCTTGGCAAGAAGCCGCTGTTCTACTACCAGGACGCGCGCACGTTCGTGTTCGCGTCGGAGCCCTGCGCGCTGCTCCAGGATCCCGACGTTCCCGCGGAACCGGATCACGAGGCGCTCGGTCTGTACCTGGGTCTGGGCTACGTACCAGCGCCGTACGCCGCCTTCCGGAACGTCCGCAAGCTTCAGGCGGCGCACATCGCGCTCGTGGCCGACGGCCGGATCCGCGAGGCGCGCTACTGGACGCCGCGCTACCAGCCCAGACGGACGGCGTCGCTGCCGGCGCTGGCGGAGGAGCTCCGGGCGCGCGTGACGGAAGCGGTGCGGTTGCGGCTCATCAGCGACGTCCCGGTCGGAGCGCTGCTCAGCGGCGGGCTCGACTCGAGCGTCGTGGTCGCGCTGATGGCGCGCGAGCACGGGCGCGTCCGGACGTTTTCGATCGGCTTCGAACAGGCGGCGTACGATGAACGCCACTTCGCCCGGGAGGTCTCGCGGCACTTCGGCACCGACCACCGCGAGCTGATCGTGGACCCGGCCAGCGTGGTGACTCCGGAAGCCGTCGCCGCGCATTACGGCGAGCCGTTCGCGGATTCCTCCGCGATTCCCTCGCTGGCCGTCTGCGCCCTGGCCCGGCGCGACGTCACCGTCGCGCTGAGCGGCGATGGCGGCGACGAGTCCTTCATGGGGTACGAGCGGTATCTCGCGCTCGATCTCGCCGGACGCCTCGCTCGCTTTCCGGGGCCGCTGGTCGCGGGCCTCTCCGCGTGCCTGTCGGCGCTGCCGGCCGGCGGACCGAAAACGCGCCGCTACCGCCTGCGCCGCTTCGCCGGATCGCTCGGCGCGCCCGTGCTCGACCGCTATCTCGACTGGACGCTCGTGTTCGGGGCGGAGGCACGGCGGACACTCACGAAGGGGCGGTTCGACGCCGCGCCCGAGTCCCTGATGCGCCGGCTGTTCGAGGAGAGCGATGCCGAACCGGGCGCAGAAACCGCGGCCCGCGCGGACCTCCACCTCTATCTGCCGGACGATCTCCTGGTGAAGATGGATGTGGCCAGCATGGCGCACTCCCTCGAAGTCCGGTCGCCGCTGCTGGATCATGAGGTGGTCGAATTTGCCGCCACGGTGCCGGTGGAGCACAAGCTGAAGGGGCGGACGCTCAAGCACCTGCTGCGCGCGGCGTTCGCCGACCTGCTGCCGCCCGTGACACTGTCGCGCGCGAAGATGGGCTTTGGCGTGCCGCTCGAGCACTGGTTCCGCGGGCACCTGAAGGACTACGCCTACGACGTGCTGCTCGGATCGGCTGCGGCGGGACGGGGATACTTCGAGCAGGCGGTGGTGCGGCAGTACCTGGACGACCACGTGGCCGGCCGGGCCCACCATCACCATCGCCTGTGGGCGCTGCTGATGCTGGAGCTCTGGCACCGGCAGTACATCGACCGGCGGCCCGCGCCCGTGGCGGTCGACGTGGGCCTCGGCCGGTGACGGCCCGTCCACTCAGAGTGCTGCGCCTCATCGCGCGGCTCAACGTCGGTGGGCCCGCCCGGCACGTCGCCATTCTCGACCGCGGCCTGGCCGGTGACGGATTCGAGACCCTGCTCGTGCACGGCACCACGGGCCCCGGCGAGGGAAGCTTCGAGGAGCTCGTCGCAGGCCTGCCGACGCGACAATTGGCCTGGCTCCGGCGGGATCCCGCGGCGGGCGACGATCTGCGGGCGCTGGCCGGGCTCCTGCGCATCATGCGGGAGTTCGCACCCGACGTCGTGCACACGCACACGGCCAAGGCCGGGATGCTGGGGCGCCTGGCCGCGTTCGCGTACAACCGGACACGCCGTCGATCGTCGCGCGCCCTCGTGGTCCACACGTTCCATGGCCATGTGTTCGATGGCTACTTCGCGCCCGCGGTCAGCGCCGCCATCCGTCAGACCGAGCGCTGGCTCGCCAGAATCACCGACCATGTCGTGGTCCTCTCCGAGCGCCAGCGTCTCGACATCGTGCAGCGGTGGCGCATCTGTGTTCCGGCGCGGGTCCGTGTCGTGCCGCTCGGTCTCGAGCTCGACCCGCTCCTGACGATGCCGGAACCGCCGTCCTCGATGCGGGACGCGCTCGGCATTCCCGGGGACGCCTTCGTGCTCGGGTTCGTCGGCCGGCTGGTCGACATCAAGGATCCGGATCTGCTCGCGGCGGCTTTCGAGCGCTGCGCCGCCGTGCTGCCGCACGCCCGACTGGTCGTGGCGGGGGACGGTCCGCACCGGCCGGCGCTCGAGGCGCGGTTCGCCCTGGCGGGCCTGGCCGATCGCGTGCGGTTCCTCGGCTGGTGCCGCGATCTGGCCGCGCTCTACGGGACCGTCGACGCGGTCGTGCTGACCTCGCGCAACGAAGGGACGCCGGTCGCGCTGATCGAGGCGATGGCCGCGGGGCGGCCCGTGGTGGCGACCGCCGTCGGGGGGGTGCCCGACATCGTCGAGCACGGCCGGACGGGGCTGCTCATCGCCGATCGCGAGCCGTCCGCGATCGCCGAGGCGGTCGCGCAGCTCGCGCGCGAACCCGTGTTGCGGGGCGAGCTCGGCCGTGCCGGTCGATTGCTGGCCAGCCGGTTCCGTGCATCACGGCTCGTCGAGGATGTCGCACAGCTCTACCGTGAGGGGCTCGCGCAACGACGTCGCGCGAAGGGGTCATCGACGCTCGTGGCAGAATAGGCGCGAATGAACGGGCTCGCGCGCACCGCCGTGTCATTCGGCATCGCATTCGCGATCGTGGTGATCGCCACGCGGCTCGTGCGACGCCTCGCGTTCGTGCTGGGCGCCGTCGCGCATCCGAGCCGCGATCGCTGGCGCCAGGACTCCGTGCCGATGCTCGGCGGCGTCGCCATCTACGCCGGCGTCGTCGGCGCCGTGCTGCTGTCCGGCGCATACGATCCGCGCGTCGGCTGGGCGCTCACCGCGGGCAGCCTGATGTTCCTCGTCGGCCTGCTCGACGACTTCGTACGGCTGCGTCCGACGAACAAGCTGCTGGCGCAGATTCTCGTCGCGTGTGCGGTGACGTTCGGGATGGGGCCCACCGAGTGGCTGGGCCTGCCGGTGCTCGACGGGCTCCTGGCGATCATCTGGATCGTCGCCATCACGAACGCGCTCAACCTGCTCGACAACATGGACGGGTTGTGCGCGGGGGTTGCGGCGATCGTCGCCATCGCGTTCACGGCGAGTACCTTCACGGAGGATGCCCCGCAGGCGGCCGCGGCCGCGGCGCTGGCCGGCGCCGCCTGCGGGTTCCTGCTGTACAACTTCCATCCCGCCTCCATCTTCATGGGTGACGCGGGGAGCCTGTTCCTGGGAGCGACGCTCGGCGTGATGTCGATCACCGCGGCGCGCGGCCAGAGCATGGGCGTGCTGTCCGCGCTCGCGTTTCCCGTCCTCCTCCTGCTGATTCCGCTGTTCGATGCCGCCTTCGTGACCATTTCGCGCAAGCTCTCGGCGAGACGGGCGTCCGTCGGCGGGCGCGACCACACCTCGCATCGGCTCGTCGCGATGGGATTCTCCGAGCGGCATGCCGTCCTGCTGCTCTATCTCTTCGCCGCCGCCGGAGGCGCAAGCGCGGTGGTCCTGCGCCGCGCGTCGGCGGCTGAAGGCTGGGCGCTGACCGGCGTCGTGCTGGTCGGCCTCTGTCTGCTCGGTGTCCGGCTCGCGCGCGTCACGGTCTACGGCGACGACGACTACCGCCTGCTGAAGAGCGGCCCGTACACGCCGATTCTGGTGGACTTCGCGTACAAGCGACGGGTCTTCGAAGTCATGGTCGACCTGACGCTCGCCGGCCTCGCGTACCACGCCGCCTACGTCGTCCGATTCGGTCCGGCCGTCCCGGAGCCCTACCTGGGCGTGATGATGCGGTCGCTGCCCGTCGTCGTCGGCTGGGAGCTGTTGGGCCTGTTCCTGGCCGGCGTCTATCGCGGCATCTGGCGCTACATCACGTTCTCCGACCTGTGGACCTACATCAAGGGCGTGGCCATCGGCAGCGTGGGCGCCATCGTCAGCGTCCTCTACTTCTACCGGTTCGAGGACTATTCACGCGGCGTCTTCGTGATCAACGCCGTCTTCTTCTGCGCGCTGGTGCTCGCGTCCCGGCTGATGGTCCGGCTGCTCGGCGACGTCACGTCGGCCGGCAGGGCCGCTGGCCAGCCGGTGCTCCTGTACGGCGCCGGGGAGGATGGGATCCTGCTCGTTCGGACCCTGCACCGCCGGTTCCAGGGCCAGTATCAGGCGGTCGGGTTCCTGGACGACGACACGTCGAAGCGCGGACGCCTGATCGCGGGACTGGAAGTGCTGGGCTCGATCGAGACGGCGGAGACCGTGCTGGAACGGACGGGGACGGTGGCGGTTCTGGTCTCGGACGAGATTGAGCCAAACCGCCTGGGGCGTCTGCAGGCGGTGTGTCAGCGGGGCGGGGTCACGGTCTACCGGCTCCGGACCGTGCTGGAGCCGGTAGACACCGAGAGCGGGGCGCCGGGGGCGGCCCCGGCGCCAGCCGACACGCGCGCCTCACGGGGTGATCTCGAAGTACCCGCTGGTGTTCCAGGCTTCCCAGTCGGCCGTTGAGCCGACGTTCCGCACCCACACCTGCAGCGCATTGGTTCCCACGCTGGGGAAGTAGGCGAAGGTGTTCCACGCGCTGTAATCCTGCAGCACGGTCCACACCCCGTTGAAATACGAGATGAACCGGTACTCGTAGTCGCCGCTTCCACCAGCGGCATTCGCCGTGAACGTGATGAGCGTGTTCAGCTTCGCCGGGAATGACGTGCTCGCGTTCAGGGACACGGTCGCTGGCGGATTCACCGATGTGATCGTGAACAGTCCCGTCGACTGGTACGCGTCATAGGCAGCCGCCGACCCCACGCTCCGCACCCAGACCTGGACGGCGTTCGTGCCCACGGCCGGGAAATAGGTCAGGACGTTGTTCGGACTGTAGTCCTGGATCAGCGTCCATCCGGTGCTCTTGTTGAAGGCGTGGAACGCGTACTGGAGCGACCCGGACCCGCCGGTCGCCTGGGCCGTGAACGTCACGGCCGTATTGACCGGCTGTGGAAACGGGACGTTCGACGTGAAGCTGGTGATGCGCACTGGTGGCGGTGCGGTGATCTCGAAGTATCCCGTGCTGCGGTACGCGTCCCAGTCAGCCGTGGACCCTGCATTGCGGACCCAGACCTGGACGACGTTCGTCCCGGCGAGCGGGAAGTAGCTGAACGAGTTCGTGGGCGAGTAGTCCCGGGCGATCACCCAGCCCGTCGAGCTGTGGTACGTGTAGAACCGGTATTGCAGCGGGGCCACGCCGCCGGACACCGTTGCGGTGAAGGTCACCTGTGTGCCGCCCTGCGCCGGGAACGCGACGTTCGACGTGAGGCTCGTGACGGTCGGGGTCGCGGTGGTGACCTCGAACATCCCGCTCGACTTGTAGGCCTCGTAGTCGGCCGACGAACCGGTGCTCCTCACCCACACCTGCACGGCGTTCGCCCCGGTCTGGGGGAAGTACGCGAACGTGTTGACCGAAGAGTAATCCTGCGCGATCACCCATCCCGTGCTGGCGTGGAAGGTATAGAACCGGTACTCGAGCGGCGCAGTTCCGCCCGACGCGTTCGCCGTGAACGTGACGAGCGAGTTGAGGGCGGCGGGGAAGTTCACGCTCGACGTGAACGAAGTGATGACCGGCGTCGACGGCGGGGGGGGCGGCGGGGGCGGAGGAGGCGCGCCGCCGCCTGTCGCCGAGAACAGGTTGGTGTAGATGTTCTTGTAATCGATCGTGTAAACCAGGCCGAAGTGACCGCCGCCCGTGGCCGCGAGTTGCGGGAACAGCGTGCCGCCGCCGGGAATGGTGGGCGGAGCCGAGGACGCGGCGAACGTGCTCATCAGCCCGCCGGAGGCGGAGAGCTCGGACCCGTACGTGCGATAGTCGTCGTTCATGCCGGCAACCATTGCCGTTCCCGTCCCCGCGTCGTACGCCACCGTGGCCGCGCCATCGGTACCGGGGCGGGCGATGACGGGATAGATCGAGCCTTCCGCCGCACCCGTGCCGGGGACGTAGAGCCGGCCGACGATATCGCCGCTCTGACGCCAGAATACGGCGAAGCGGCCCACGGACGGCAGATACGTCACCGCCGCCTCGACCGGGAAGCCGCCCTTTACCAGGTACAGCAATCCGCTCATCTGTTCGGGGTTGGCCGCGCTGATCATCCGTCCGAACAGCGCCAGGCTGCTGCTGGAGGGGTCGTCACCCTGGAACACCACGAAGTACTGCTGCGTGTTGGGATCCAGGGCGATGTCGGGGCGCCCCTGGTGCTCCGGGGCCGTGAGCACGGAAATGACCGAACCCAGGGTCCCGACGCCGGTGACGACGCCCGAGCCGTTCCGAAGCAGCGGGATGGCGCGGAACTTCGGGTCGAACCCGCCGGTGGCTGGCTCCTCCCAGACGACCGCGAACTCCTTCCGGACGGGGTTGTAGACGATCCCCCCTGGCGTGCCGGCTGTACGGATCGCGGTCCGGGTCACCGTAACGGCCGACCCGGAATCGGACCTGATGATGTGCGCCCAGAGCGTGACCCCGCCCGAGCACCACTCCCTGTAGAAGACGACGAACACGTCGTCCGACGTGCCGGAGGAATAAGCGACCCTGGGACGCTGGCCGTAGAGCTCACCGCTGCAGGGCGTGAGCAGGAGCGGGCCTCCGAGCAGCGTACCCGAGGAGGAGACCAACTGAGCGTAGGCCGGGCGGGAGCCGCCCTTGCCGCCATCGCCCCAGACCGCGAGGTAGACGTCCTGCTTGTCGTTGAAGGCGATGTCGGCGTGCATCTCGCCGAGGCCGCCGCTGCCCGTCAGCACATGGCTGCCGATGCGCGAGATCTCGGCTGCTGCAAGACCGGCCAGACCCTCGACGAGGATCAGGGACAGCGCAGTAATCCAAGCGGTTCGGAGCGTTCTTCTCATCTGGCCGGGACTCCTCCGGTTACATTTCGGCACACGCGGCGCAAAGATTAGCCTCGCGGTGAACTTGTGTAAAGTACCGCTACGGTCCAACCCTGAGCGGGCGACGGAAAATCGGGGGAAGAATCGGAGCTAGCGGGCGCGCCCTGCATCCGGCGTGCCGCCGCCGGCCAGGAGCGCCTGGGCCGCCCGTACGCGGACCCAGGGCATGCTGTCGGCCATCTGTCGCCAGATCAGCGGGCTCGGGCTGGCCGACAGCCGCCGCAAGTGGTCGAGCGCACGCAACCGAACCCAGACGTTCGAGGTCTGCAGGTCCGCCTCGAGCCGCTCCCGCCCGAGCGGATCGCCGAGCCGGGCCAGCGCCGCGGCCGCGTCCACCCGTAGCAGCTCGTTCGGGTCGCTCAGCATCTCGCGAATGACACGGAGTCCCTGCGGGTGCTGCCGCGTCGCGAGCGCCACGCCGGCGGCCAGGCGATCGGCGTCACCGATCGACGGCAACTCACGCAGCACCGCCTCCGTGGCGGATTCGTCTCCCGCGGCGGCGAGACCCGCGAGCGCGGTCAGGTGCCCCGGCACGTCCGTGCGGGCGGCCCACCGGCGCAGGACCGGCAGGGCATCCGGATGATCGAGCGTGGCGAGCCGCGACAGGGCGGTATACCGCAGCTCGACGTCGTTCTGTTCGAGTGCCCGCGAGAGCAGACGCACCGCCAGGTCAGGCGGGAGCGTGTCGACCGCGTCAATCACGCGCGGCAAATCCGCGGCGGGAAGCTGGTCCACCAGAGCCGCGGCCCGTTCCGGATCGCGCAGCAGGGCAAGCCGCAACCCGACGACCGGCGACGGACCGCGGCTCGTCAGGGTCAGCGGGGGCTCGCAGTCGTGCGGTCCGAGCTCCAGCAGCGTCAGGCAGGCCTCGACCTTCGCCGCCGGGTCGTCCGAATGCGTCACCTCATCGAGCACGGCTCGCGCCAGACGATCGAGCTGACCCGGATCGTACGTGTGCTGCTGGTCGGCGGTGACATCGAACTGCCGTACCGCCTCAAGAACGGCCCCTTCCCGAATGAGCGCCTCCACCCTGGGATCCTGACCGGCCGCCGCACTCGTTGCGAGACAGCCGACGAGTATCGCGGTGGAGGTCAGTCGCGATCGAATCCGAGTCGTCATCACGCGCAGTATCCATCGTTCCGGGAAGCGGCGTCATTGTACTCCGGCGTGCGGCGCGGGCGAGGCGTGCACGGCGCCGAGATCCAGGCGCGTGCCGCCGGTCCAGCGGAGCTCGACGCGCCAGGTCCGCTGCCGATCCGGGAGCATCAGCGTCATCCACCGCCAGTCTCCGGGCGGGACGATCATCGAGCTGATGCGCGTCCCGTCCACCCACAGCGTGACTTCCCCGGGGACGTCGGTGCCGTGGATGCGCAGTGGCAGCCGGACGGTGCCCCTCCGCTCATCGACATAGAGCGCGATCGGTCCTCCGGCGACCCGGTACCGTCCGACGGTCGGGTCGGTCCGCCATCCCGAGAGCCCGACCGAGTACCCCGCCACCCACCGGCTGGAGAGCTCGGCGTGCACGCGTCCGGGGACCGTGACGATCAGCAGGCCGACTGCAGCCGGCGCCAGCCATCGGGCGGCCGCACCGGCACGCGCCTCGCCAGGTTCGGCCGCGGACCGGCCGACGCCGCGCAGGAGGCCCAGCGCGATCCAGAACGCGGCACTGACCTCGGAGACGAGCAGCGGGTGCATCGTCAGGCTGGCGATCAGGAAGCCGGTCACCGCGATGAGCAGCTGCCACACGAGCGGTCCGGCACGGCCGGCCCGGATTGCGTGGACAGCCGGCGCCACCGCGGCCAGCAGGAGCGCCAGGAAGATCAGGCCGCCCGTGATTCCCAGCTCACCAAAGACCTGGGCGATCTGGTTGTGCGCGTTCTGTACTCTGTAATACTTACGCAGTCCTTCCGTCGCGTACGCACCCGAGCGCTCGTAGTACTTGCCGACTCCCACCCCGAAGAGCGGCGAATCCTGCAGCATGCGCACGGTGGTCTTCAGCAGCTCGACACGGATCTCGAGCGCCGCCGAGGCCCGCCCGTGAGCGGCCCAGCGCGGATACGTGCTCCAGATCAGTGCGACAGCCGCGACCAGCCCGATCGACAGCCACCATCGCCTGCGGACGGTAAGGCCGAGCGCAGGCATGACGAGGATGGCGGCGAGCACGGCCGGTACGGTCACGAGCACGGTGCGCGATCCCGAGAGCCACACGCCGACGAGCAGGAGCACGAGACAGCCGGCCCAGAGCAGACGCGACCGGCCCGGCCGCATCACCGAGGCCGCAGCCGTCGGGATCGCGAGCAGGAACAACGCGCCGGCGGCGTTCGGGTCGGAGAAGGTGGTCGTGATCCGGAGGCGGCGCTGCATGTTGACGAGCGCCGCGAGCATGTCCGGCTGGCGCAACGCCAATTCAACCAGCCTGTTGAGGTTCAGCACGGCGGTACCCGCGATGGCGAGAACCAGCAGCCGTGTGGCGCGGACGGCCGACGCGGGGTGGACCCTGGCCGTCTCCGCGGCCATGAGGAACAGCCCGATCCCCCCGAGCACGCGGGCCAGCGCCGGCGCATCGGGTGCGAGCGGGTGCGCCTGCATCGGATGCCGATGCCTCAGAGCCCTCCACACCTCGTAGTCCGCTGCGGCGTCCGGCGCGGTCGTCGCGTGCGCGAGGGCGGTGAGCAGCACGGCGAACGACGCGATGGCTGCTGCCGCGTAGACAGCGGTCAACGCGGCCGCCGTGCGGTCCCAGGCCCGGGACCGCACCGCGCGATGCGTCAGCCAGCCGGTGACGGCCGCCAGCATCAGCGGGTCCGTCCACGAGATGCGGCTGCCCGCGAGCGCCTCCAGCGCGCCCCCGAGCGGCGCAAGACCGGCCACCGCCAGCAGGGCGTGATCGGGGCGCACGGCGGCGACCGGGATCAGGACCACCGTGAGCGCGAGCGCGTCTCCGCCGCCACGCTGGACGACGCTCCACCACATCGCCGCGGTGAGCACCGCACAGAGTGCCGGAACGATCCGCGAGATCGTCGATGTCACCAGGAATCCGGCACAGGGGGGCGGGCGGACCTTGCTATACTACGGAACCTCACGTCGTCAGGCTCCCCCAGCATCACAGGGTGAATGATATGACGAGCCAGCCAGCATCGACAGCTCCTGACGTTTCCGCAGCCGGCACTGAACGCCTGATGGCCGAGCTTCGGGCCCGCACCGCGCGAGTCGGAGTGATTGGACTGGGTTACGTCGGATTGCCGCTGGCCGTCGAGTTCGCCGACGCCGGCTTCGCGGTGACGTCCGTCGACGTCGATCCCGCGAAGGTGGAGAGCATCGCCCGCGGCGTGTCGTACATTCCCGACGTGCCGCAGGCGCGCCTGGCGCGCGTCACCGGCGACGGACGGCTGCGCGCGACGAGCGACTTCTCGGCGCTGTCCGCGGTCGACACGATCAGCATCTGCGTGCCCACGCCGCTGCGGAAGACGAAGGACCCCGATCTGTCGTACGTGATCGGCGCGGTGGAGCGCGTCGCCGAGCACCTGCGTCCCGGACATCTCGTCGTCCTCGAGTCGACGACGTATCCGGGGACGACGGAGGAAGTGGTGCGGCCGATGCTCGAGCGCGGCGGGCTGCGCGCGGGCCAGGACTTCTTCCTCGCCTTCTCGCCGGAACGCGTGGACCCCGCGAACCGGCAGTGGCACACGAGCAACACGCCGAAGGTCGTCGGCGGCATCGATGCGGCGTCCACCGCCGTCGCCTGCGCGCTCTACGATCAGATCGTCGAGACCACGGTGCCGGTCTCGTCGACCGGCGTCGCCGAGATGGTGAAGCTGCTCGAGAACACGTTCCGCGCCGTGAACATCGGCCTCGTCAACGAGCTGGCGCTGATGTGCCGCCAGATGCGGATCGACGTGTGGGAAGTGATCGACGCGGCGCGCACGAAGCCGTTCGGCTTCATGGCGTTCTATCCGGGTCCCGGGCTCGGCGGGCACTGCATCCCGATCGATCCCTTCTATCTGAGCTGGAAAGCGCGCCAGAGCGGCTTCGAGAGCCGCTTCATCGAGCTCGCCGGCCACGTGAACGCCTCGATGCCCCGCTACGTCGTCGAGCTGATCGGCGAGGCGCTGAACAGCCACGGCAAGCCGATTCGCGGCTCGCGCATCCATCTGTGCGGCATGGCGTACAAGGGAGATGTCGGCGACTACCGCGAGTCGCCGGCGCTCGACATCACGCGCATGCTCCAGCTCCGCGGCGGCCTGGTCTCGTACAGCGATCCGCACGTGCCGATCGTCGACGAGCACGGCGTCGCGCTGGAGGAGACGCCGCTCGACGCGGCGCTCGAGCAGGGCGTGGACTGCGCGGTCATCGTGACCAACCACCAGGGAGTCGACTACGACGCCGTCGTGCGGCGGGCGCCGCTCGTCGTCGACACGCGCAACGTCCTGAAAGGCAGGACGGAGCCGCACATCTTCCGCCTATGAAGAGGGAGCATCTGTGGGCGGCCGTCGCCGGCGTCGTGCTGGTGGCGGTCGCCGTCGTCTGGTTCGCCCGCCGGGACGTGGCAGGCGAGGCCATCGCCCTGCTGGACCGGCTCGACGAAGCCGGGAAGCGCACGAACGTCGAGACTGCCGACCAGTTCTCCGTCAGCGAGGTCACCATCGGCGGCGAATCCCGCCGCGCCATCCTTGCCCTTCCGCATTCCCGTCTGATCTGGCCGGTTTCCGTCCCCGCCGGCGGCTGGATGGAGGTCGCCTTCGCGCTCGCGCCCGAAGCCTGGGAGAGCGCGGAGGAGGCCGACGGTGTCCAGTTCCGCATCGGCGTGTCCGACGGGCGCATCTACGACGAGCTGCTGCGGCAGGTGGTCGATCCCGCGCGCGACCGGCGCTGGTTCACCGCCCGGCTGGACCTGACGGCGTACGAAGGACGCACGGTCGACGTCGTCTTCAATACCGATCCCGGACCTCCCGGCTCCACCAACACCCTGAACGATCGGGCCGTCTGGGGTGAGCCGCGCATCTACAGCCGCCCCTGAGCCGCCACATGGATGCCCCCATCCCGCTGCTCGACCTGACGGAGCAGTGGGCCGAACTCCGCGCCGAGGCGCTGGCCGCGATCGCGCGCGTCTGCGACACGCAGCGCTTCGTGCTGGGCCACGAGGTCGAGGCGCTCGAGCGCGAGCTCGCGGCGATGATCGGCGTGAAGCACGCCGTCGGCGTCTCGTCCGGGACCGACGCGCTGCTGCTCGCGCTGATGGCGCTCGGCGTCGGCCCGGGGGACGAGGTGGTGACGACCACCTACTCGTTCTTCGCGACGGCCGGCTCGATCGTCCGCCTCGGCGCGCGGCCGGTGCTCGTCGACATCGATCCCGTCTCGTACAACCTGCGGCCCGACGCGGTGCGGTCCGCCATTACCCCGCGCACGAAGGCGGTCATGCCCGTGCATCTCTACGGGCAGTGCGCGGAGATGGATCCGATTCTCGCGGCGGCGCGCGAGGCGGGCGTGCCGATCGTCGAGGACGCGGCGCAGGCCATCGGCAGCGGCTATCGCGGCCGCGCGGCGGGCAGCTTCGGCGTGGCCGGCTGTTTCTCGTTCTTCCCGAGCAAGAACCTCGGTGCGTTCGGGGATGCCGGCCTCGTCACGACGGACGACGATGCGTTCGCCGGGCGGCTGCGTCTGCTGCGGACGCACGGCGCCGAACGGCAGTACTATCACCGGATGATTGGCGGCAATTTCCGCATCGACGCGCTGCAGGCGGCGGTGCTGCGTGTCAAGCTGCCGCGGCTGGCGCGCTGGACCGAGGCGCGCCGCCGCAACGCGGCGCACTACGGCGAGCTGATTCGCGCGGCGGGCCTGGAGGCGCGCGTGACCGTCCCCGTCGAGGGCGAGGGGCACCATCACGTGTTCAACCAGTTCGTCGTGCGGGTTCCCGCGCGCGATCGCGTGCGCGAGATCCTGGCGGGCCGCGGCGTCGGGACCGCCGTCTACTACCCGGTGCCGTTCCATCTGCAGGACTGCTTCGCGCCGCTCGGCCACGCGGCCGGCGACTTTCCGGAGGCCGAGCGGGCGGCGCGCGAGACGCTGGCGCTGCCGATCTATCCGGAGCTCACCGCCGCGCAGCGCGAGCGCGTCGTCGGCGAGCTGGCGCGGGCGCTGCGCGAGGCGGGACACTGAGATGGACGTGCACGCGCCCGTGGCCGGGAGCCCACCCGTCGGGCGCCGCTTCCCGGGGCTGACCACCCAGATCTTCATCGGGCTCGTGGCAGGCGTCGTCATCGGCTGGGCCTCGCCGGAGCTCGGCGTCGGAATTCAGCCGCTGGCGGATCTGTTCCTGCGGATGATCAAGATGATCATCGCGCCGCTGATCTTCTCGACGCTCGTCGTCGGCATCGCCGGGACGGGCGACCTGAAGACCATGGGGCGGATCGGCCTGAAGGCGATGATCTGGTTCTGGGCCACGACGGTGGTCGCGCTCGTGCTCGGGCTGGTGATGGTGAACATCTTCCAGCCCGGCGCGGGGCTCGCGATCCCGCTGGCCGGCGACACGTCGGAGCTCGCCGCGCTCGCGCGCCAGCAGCAGGGCGGCTGGGACATCCTCCTGCACATGGTGCCCACGTCGGTCGTGGAGGCGATGGCGAGAGGAGACATCCTCCAGGTCGTCGTCTTCGCGTCGTTCTTCGGCGTCGCCCTGGCGGCGATCGGACCCGCGGGCGCGCCGGTGGTCTCGGTGCTCGACAGCGTCGCGAACGTGATGTTCCGGGTCACCGCCTACGTGATGCGCTTCGCGCCGATCGGCGTGATGGCCGCCATCGCGGCGACGATCGGGGACCGGGGCCTCGGCATCCTGCTCACCCTCGGCAAGCTCGTGCTGACGATGTACGCGGCGCTCGGCCTCTATGTGCTGCTGGTCGTCGTCGGCGCGGCCGTCGTGTGCCGGGTGCCGTTCTGGCAATTCTTCCGCGCCATCCGCGAGCCGTTCCTGATCGCGTTCACCACGTCGAGCAGCGAGGCGGCGCTGCCCAAGGCGCTCGAGGTCATGGAGCGCTTCGGCGTGCCGAAGCGCATCGTCAGTTTCGTGCTGCCGACGGGGTACAGCTTCAACCTCGACGGATCGGCGCTCTATCTGTCGGCGGCGGCGATCTTCGTGGCGCAGCTGGCGGGGATCGAGCTGACCATCGGCCAGCAGATCATGATGCTGCTGACGCTGATGCTGACCAGCAAGGGGGTTGCCGGCGTGCCGCGCGCCAGTCTGGTCATCCTCACCGCCGCACTCACGACGTTCGGACTCCCGCTGGAAGGGGCGGCCATCCTGCTCGGCATCGATCAGGTCCTCGACATGGGCCGCACGGCCGTGAACGTCATGGGCAACTGCATCGCGACGGTCGTCGTCGCGCGCTGGGAAGGGGAGTTCGACGACGCGCGCGTGGAGCAGTTCTGAGTTGCGGATCGCGGGGATTGCGGATTGGACCGGGAGAGCCGGTCGTCGGGCCGACGGGTCATGAAGTACCTCGTCACCGGAGCCGCCGGACAGCTCGGCAGCACGTTCGTGCAGCGCCTCTCGCGTGACGGCGCCGAGGTCGTCGCGCTGACGCGCGCGCAGCTCGATCTGGCCGACGATGCGCAGGTGCACGCGGCGATCGCGCGTGAGCGTCCCGGCGTCATCCTGAACTGCGCCGCGTACAACGCCGTGGACGGCGCGGAAGACGATGCGCCGGGCGCGCTGGCGGTCAACGCGTTCGGCGTCCACTCGCTCGCGCGTGCCGCGGCAGAGAACGGCGCCCGGCTCGTCCACTACAGCACCGACTTCGTCTTCGACGGCTTCGCCGATCGGCCCTACACGGAAACCGATCCGGCGAACCCGCGCAGCGTCTACGGGCAGTCGAAGCTCGTGGGGGAATGGCTGGCGATGACCGCACCGGATGCGCTGGTGCTGCGGGTGGAGAGCCTGTTCGGCGGACCGGCCGCCCGCAGCAGCATCGACCGCATCGCGGCGGCGCTGCGCGCCGGCGAGGCCCCGCGCGTCTTCGTCGATCGGGTCGTCACTCCGAGCTTCGTCGACGACGTCGTCGAGGCGACGCTGCAACTCCTGGCGCGCGACGCGGCGCCCGGCGTCTACCACTGCGTGAACACCGGCGAGACGACCTGGTACGGGCTCGGCGAGGCGATCGCGCGCACGCTCGGCGCGGAGCCGATGCTCACGCCCGTGAAGGTGTCGGAGGTGCCGATGCGGGCGCCACGCCCGCAGTACTGCGCGCTGTCGAACGCGAAGCTGGAGGCGGCCGGCGTGCGGATGCCTCGCTGGGAAGATGCAATGGCGCGGTACCTGGCACGAGGAGGGCCGACCTTCAGGCCGGCCGTCAACTGAGGCTTCCGCCTCCGCCATCCGGCGACGGCGCCATCGGGCGGGTCGCGGTCAGGCCGCCGATTCCAGCGCCTCGTCGCAGATGTCCGCGACCACCTCGCCGATGGCGAGGCACGAGGTCAGCCCCGGCGAGTCGATGCCGGCGGCCTGTACGAGACGCGGGTTCTTCGCGTCCCGGCGGATCAGGAAATCGGCGAAGGATCCCTCCGGGCCGTGCAGCTTCGCGCGGATGCCGCTGCCGCCGAGGCGCAGATCCCCGGGCTGCAGCGCGGGCAGGATCGCCCGCGTCGGCTCGTAGAACGCCTCGACGGGCTCCCGATCCCGCTCGTAGTCGTCCTTCGACTCCTGGAACCGCACGGTCGGCCCCACCTGCACGCTGCCCCAGGTCGTCTTCATCAGGTGCACGCCGAGACTGTGCCCCTTCGGGTGCGGCAGCGGGTAGACCAGCCAGTTCAGGAGGTGCCGGCGCGACGGGATCAGCTCGCAGTACTCGCCGCGCGCCGGGTGGATGCGGAACGCCTCGCCCCCGAACGCCGCCGAGACCTCGTCGGCGTAGAGACCCGCGGCGTTGACGACGAGGCGCGCGCCGATCTGCTCGCGTCCGGTCTCCACCACGAGGCCGGCGCCTCCGTCGCCGCCGCCCACCGCCGCCGTGTGCGACAGCCGGATCACGCCGGCGTCATCGCAGTCCGCGGCGAGCGCCCGGACGAGCGACTCGGCTTCGACGATGCCCGAGTCGGGAGACCAGATGGCCACGGGCGCGTGGGTGTGCGGCTCGCGCGCCGACACGGCCTGCTGGTCGACCAGCTCCAGGCCGGCGACGCCGTTCGCGCGGCCGTTCTCGAGCAGGGCCGTCAGGCGCGCCTCGTCCTCCGCCGACGCGCCGACGACGAACTTGCCGCAGCGCGCGTGGGGCACGCCCCGCGCGGCGCAGTACTCGTAGAGCATGCGCGCGCCGTCGACGCAGAGCCGCGCCTTCAGCGTGCCGGGCGGATAGTAGATCCCCGCGTGGATCACGCCGCTGTTGTGCGTGCTGGTCTCCATGCCCGGGTGCGGGTGCCGCTCGAGCAGGCAGATGGTCGCGTCGGGATGGCGCCGGCTCACGGCGCGTGCCGATGCGAGTCCGGTGACCCCGCCGCCGATGACGAGGATGTCGACCTGTTCCACGGTACGAACTCAGGGACAAGCCCCGGCCGCGCGGCGCGTCACAGACGTTCTCCGATGGCCGCGTAGTCGAGGTGCGTGAAGAGCAGCGAGTTGAGCCGCTGCATGTTGGCGTTGAACGTCTCGACGACGTCCGTCGCGAGGGCGTGCTCGACGCCGTCGCCTCCGGGCGGCGCGGGCGCCGTCTGCAGCTTCTCGAACTCGGGATAGGGGGACCGGTACTCCACGCGCACCCGCCCGAACCCGCTCGCCGTGAGGAGGTACATCAACGTGTCGGGATGGAGCGGGCGGACATGCGTGAGATCGCGCACGTAGCTCGAGAAGAACGCGAACCAGCACGCCGGGTTGATCGTCTCCAGCACGATGGGCGCGCCCGGGCGGAGCTTGTCGTACGCGAGGTCCAGCGACCGCATCAGATAGTCGGGCTGCAGGTGCTCGACGACCTGGATGGCGATGAGGCCGCCGAGCGACCCGTCGGGCAGGCTCTCCAGATACGAGAGCATGTCCCCTTCCGCGACGTCGAGCCCGCGCGCGCGGCAGACCTCGACCATCTCGTGGTTCAGGTCCAGCCCGCGCGCGCCGATGCCGGCGTCGCGCAGCAGCTCCAGCAGCTCGCCGCGCCCGCAGCCGACATCGAGCACGTCCGTCGCGCCGGCGAAGATCGGGACGTACGACGTGAGCCGGGCGCGAATCTCCTCCTGCGGCCCCCGGAACCGGTCCTCGAAGCCGACGTACTTGTACGAGTCGATCACCGCCGCCGGTGCGGGCGCGCCGTCGGCCGTCGCGCGTGCCGGCCCCCGGTCCGCGATCAGCCGCTCCAGTTCGCGGCGGAAGGTCGCGGAGCTCTGCTGGAGCACGGCGATCGTCGAGCGGAGATCCTCCTGCGCGGCCGTGACCGCCTCGACCCGTCCGTTCGCGCGCGCCTCGCGCGCCGCCAGCGACTCCAGCGCGCGCCGCACGTGATCCGTCAGCGCGTTCACGGCCGCGTCGTAGACGGCGACGATGTCCCCTTCGACCCGTCGATCCCTGCTGTCGATGAACGCGGTGACCTGCTGCAGGTACTGGATGAGATGGGTGTGGAACACCGCGATCCGGTCCGCGCGCTCGCGCAGCGCGGCCGCGGTGGCAGCCAGCGCCTCGTCCAGCGCCCGCTGCCGCTCGGTACTGCGATTCAGGTGATCGACGAGCCCCGCATTGAAGGCCTGCTGCGCCTGGAGGGCCGGCGCGACGAGCCGCCAGACGAACCCGGCAAGGCGCGAGCGCAGACCGCGCGGCGGCGGCAGCTGATGACCGGCGAGGATCTCCCAGGTCCGGTTCAGGGCTTCGAGCCGGGAGGGGTCCAGCGGCGCCGGCGGGTCGGGAAGCGCAGGCGGGGGCGGCAGCGACCGGTCCAGCGCGGTGAGGGCGTCGTTGTAGCGGCGGTCGGCCTCGTCGCGCTCGGCGCGCAGCCGCGCCAGATCCTCGCCGGTCACGGGACGCCTGATCATCGCTCAGCGGCCGATCACGCCTTCGAGCGGGCTGCTGGCGTTCGCGTACATGCGCCGCGGAATGCGCCCGGCCAGCCAGGCGAGGCGGCCGGCCTCCACCGCCAGCCGCATCGCGCGGGCCATCTGCACCGGATCCTGCGCGCCCGCGATGGCGGTGTTCATCAGCACGGCGTCGGCACCCAGCTCCATCGCCAGCGACGCGTCGGATGCCGTGCCCACGCCGGCGTCGACGATGAGTGGCACCCGCGCGAACTCGCGGATGATCCGGATGTTGTTGATGTTCTGGATTCCCAGCCCCGATCCGATCGGGGCGCCGAGCGGCATCACCGCCGCCGCGCCGGCATCCTCCAGCTTGCGGCAGACGACCGGATCGTCGGTCGTGTACGGCAGGACGACGAAGCCCTCCTTCACGAGGACGCGCGTGGCCGCCAGCAGCGCCTCGTTGTCGGGGAAGAGCGTCTTCTCGTCGCCGATGACCTCGAGCTTGATCCAGTTGGACAGCCCCGCCTCCTGCGCGAGCCGCGCGGTCCGGATCGCCTCGTCGGCGGTGTAGCAGCCGGCCGTGTTCGGCAGGATGAAGTAGCGCGAGGGGTCGATGGCGTCGAGGATCGACTCGCCGCTGCCGCGGGCTCCCAGGTTCACCCGGCGGACCGCCACGGTCACCATCTCCGCGCCGGAGGCCTCGTGGGCCTGCATCATGACGGCGTTGGAGGTGAACTTGCCGGTCCCGACGATGAGCCGTGACGTGAAGGTGCGATCGGCGATCTGGAGGGGATCCATGTGGCGACTACTCCAGCAGAAGGGCTCCGCGGGCGGGAAGGCGCGGACGCCGGAACGTGCCGCGGGGCGGACCCGGCGCGTCCGCCCCCCGGGGCGGCCTTATCCGCCGCCCACGAAATTCACGATCTCGATCTCGTCCCCCTCGCCGATCATCTCGCTGGCGTAGCGGGCGCGTCGGACGACGGTGGTATTGCGTTCCACCGCGACCCGCCGGCTGTCGATGCCGAGCGAGGCCAGCAGCGCCTCCACCGTCACCGGAGCCTCGAGCTCGTGCGGCTCTCCATTCAATGTGATGCGCACGCGTCGAACCTCCAATCGTCGAGCGTATTCCGCGTGCCCGCGTACGTCAAGGCAGGCGCCTGCCGCGCCGGCGTCGCCGGCGCCGTGCCGCGGGGCCGCCGCCGGCCGACGCGGGACTCCGGGTAGAATGTCGCCATGCTTGCGGGAGTGCTGAAGGAAACGCTGCCCGGCGAGCGCCGCGTGGCCATCACGCCCGCGGCGATGCCGGCGTTGAAGCGGGCGGGGCTCGGCCTGATCGTCGAGGCGGGAGCCGGTGAAGCGGCCGGCGTCACGGACGCCGCGTTCCGTGAACAGGGTGCGGAGATCGCGCCGTCGGCCGCCGAGGTGGTCGCGCGGGCCGACGTGCTGCTGCGGGTCCGGATCGCCCCGCCGGGAACGGCCGCCGGCCAGGCGGATCTGGCGGCGATGCGGGCCGGCCAGGCGCTCATCGCCTTCCTCGACCCGCTGAACGACCCCGCCATCGCACAGGCGCTGGCCGAGCGCGGCGTCACCGCGTTCTCGATGGAGCTGATGCCGCGCATCACGCGCGCGCAGAGCATGGACGCGCTGTCCTCGATGGCCACGATCGCCGGCTACAAGGCCGTGCTGCTGGCCGCCGACACGCTGCCGCGCATGTTCCCGATGCTCACGACGGCTGCCGGCACGCTCAAAGCCGCGCGCGTCTTCATCGTCGGGGCCGGGGTCGCGGGGCTGCAGGCCATCGCGACCGCGCGCCGCCTCGGCGCGGCGGTCGAGGCGTACGACGTGCGCCCCGCGGCGAAGGAGCAGGTGCAGAGCGTCGGCGCGAAGTTCGTCGAGCTGCCGCTCGAGGCGGGGGATGCGGAGGACCAGGGGGGCTACGCGAAGGCCCAGGACGAGTCGTTCTACCGCCGGCAGCGCGAGATGATGGCCCGCGTCGTCGCGGCGAGCGACGTCGTGATCACCACCGCCGCGATTCCCGGGCGGCGTGCCCCGGTGCTCGTCACCGGCGAGATGGTCGAGCGGATGACGCCCGGATCGGTGATCGTCGATCTGGCGGCCGAGCGGGGGGGCAACTGCGAGCTCACGCGTCCCGACGAGACCGTCGTCGCCCACGGCGTCACCGTGCTCGGCCCGACCAACCTGCCGGCGACCGTGCCGTTCCACGCGAGCCAGATGTACGGGCGCAATCTCGCGACCTTCCTCGCGCATCTCGTCAAGGACGGCGGGATCGCGATCGATCCGGAGGACGAGATCACGCGCGAGACGCTCGTCGCCCGCGACGGGCGCGTCGTCCATCCGCGGCTCGCGCCCGCGCCCGCGGCCCCCTGATCGCGCCGGCGTTCACGTCATCAGCAGCGCGCAGACCAGCGACGCCAGCCCGCCGGCCGCCGCGGCCGCCGCCGCGGGGACTCCGCGGGCGGGTGCGGCGGGCGCCGTCGCCGATCCGGACCCGGGCTGACGCACCGCTCGTCCGATCGTGACGGCCAGCAGTGCCGGAATCCCCCAGAGCATCACGGCCGCCAGCAGGGCGGCGGGCACCGCGCCGAGCCGCCCGGCGACGCTGCCGGCGACGTTCACGCGGTCCGTCATGGCCGCGTGGGCGAACACGACGATCGCCGGCAGCATGGCCGTCCACCCCAGGAGAAAGCCCCGCGCGAACGTCCAGCCGGCGCCGCCGGTGCGGCGCTCGCCAGCGGCCAGCGGCCGATCGGAGAGCCAGAACCCGAGCCCGAGCGGGCCCCAGAGCAGCGCGAGCGCGGCCGCGAAGAGCGGCTTGCGCGCGCGGCGCGCCCGGGCGTCGGACAGGACCCAGAGTGCGAGGATGACGTTGAAGGCGAGGGATGCGGCGAGACGCGCACGAATCATGGCCAGCATGAGCATACCGCGAGCCCCCAAAGCCCCGGGCGTCTGGTGCCGATACGGTACGCGCGTGCCGCGTTACCTCATCGCCCTCCTCGTTGCGCTCGCTGCCTTCCCTGGTGAGGCCGTCGGTCAGGCCCTCCTGGACGACCGTGTCATCACGCTGACCTCAGCCGCTGATATCGCCGCCCGCCGGCAGATCCTCATCGACTTCATCTGGGGGGCCGACGGCTTCCCGACCGGGCTCCCGTCGCACGTGGAGATCGACGATCTGAGCCCGGTCCAGGGGATGGCCGGCTTCGCCCGCGTGGACACGCTCGTCATCACGATGGGCGGGGGCCATACGGGATACGCCCATCATTTCATTCCGACCCAGCCGACGAACCGGCTGGTCGTCGTGGCGCTCGGACACATCCCGTCGTTCGAGGACGATCCACCGTTTCTCCCCGGTCTCGCCGACGGCGTCGAGCGCACGGTGGGGACGCTCCTGCAGAAGGGCTATGCCGTGCTGGTCGTCTACATGATCCACACGGCACAGTTCACGACGCGCCTGAGCGTGGACGACTATTCCAGTCACTGGCTTCTCTTCGACAATCCTCCCCCCACCGGCAGTCCGTTGCGCTACTTCCTGGAACCTGTCGCGGTCGCCCTGAACTACCTGAAGACCTGTGCCGACCGGGATGGGTTCCCGAAGTACGCCCAGTACGACATGGTCGGGTTGTCCGGCGGCGGATGGCTGACGACCGTTTATGCGGCGCTGGATCCCACCATCCTGATCAGCATTCCGGTTGCCGGAACACTGCCGCTGTACCTGCGATCGCCGATCGAGGGGGATCCCGAACAGCTTCATCCGCCCTTCTACTCGCTGGCCGGGTACCCCGATCTGTACGTCATGGGCGCACAGGGTGTCGGGCGGGCACAGATTCAGGTGCTCAACCGGTACGATACGGCGGCGTTCGGTCAGTACAACGTCCGGCCGAGTCCACAGACGTTCGACGCGGACGTCCGGGGCTACGAGTGGGCCGTCCAGAGTGCGGTGGGCAGGGCGGGGGCGGGACACTTCCGCGTCGTCATTGACGAGGCGGAGCGCAACCACAGCATCACGGCCAACACGCTGTACTCGACGATTCTGCCTGCACTGCGTCCTGGCGTCGTGTTGACGTCGAGCAGCGGGCTCCCGGTACGCGCGGGTACTTCTCTCGTCTGGACCGCGAACGTCACGGGCGGGGTGGGTCCGCACGAGTTCCAGTTCTGGCTGTATCGACCGGCCGACGGGTGGCGCATCGTCCAGGACTACACGCCCGTGAACACCTTCAGCTGGACTCCTGCCGCGACGGGACGCCATGCGCTGCAGGTCTGGGTTCGCACCCGCGGAACGACCATCCCGTACCAGGGCTACGCGAGCTCGAACTACTTCGACGTCACCAACGCGCTGCCGATTTCGGGTCTCAGGCTCACTCCGGGCATCACGCCGCCACTCACGGCCGGCCGGCCGATGACATGGACGGCGTCGGCTTCCGGTGGCGTCGGCCCGCTGCAGTACGCCTTCAGGCTGTATGACCCGGGGACGGGATGGCAGACGCTCCAGGACTACAGCTCCCGGCAGACCCTGACATGGAGGCCGTCGGTGGCCGGGACGTACGCCGTCGAGGTATCGGTCCGATCGACCGGCTCCCCTGCGGCGGCCGAAGGCAGCGCCTCCACGGGACTGTTCTCCGTGCTGCCGGTAGCGCCGGCCGTGACCGGCGTGAAGACGAGCCTTCCGTTGCCCCTGCCGACGGGCGTGCCGGTCGTGTGGACCGCGGAAGCGGCCGCGAGCGCGCCGCTCGAGTATCAGTACTGGCTGTTCTCGCCATGGGAGGGCTGGACCATCACGAAGCCGTACGGCCCCGCGCGTGACTGGACCTGGACGCCTTCACTGCCTGGCAGGTATGCGCTGCAGGTCTGGGTACGCCGGGTGGGGACATCGGCCGATTACGACGCGTGGTTCGGAACGGGGTTCTTCGACGTGAGCCCGCAACCGGTCCGACTGGTGTCGTTCTCGGTGAACCAGACGCTCCCGGTCGCCACCGGGACTCCCATCACATGGTCGGCCCATGCGACGGGCGGGACAGGCCCCCTGCACTACCAGTGCTGGCTGTACGATCGGACACACGGAAGCTGGACGATCATCCGCGACTGGAGCCCCGAACCGCAATGCACCTGGACTCCCGCGCCGGGCGACTTCGGCGTTCGCGCTCTTCAGGTCTGGGTGCGCAGCAGCACGAGCGCCGCGGCCTATGACACGTACGCGGCCACGGGCCTGTTCCTCATCACGCCCTGAGGTCACCGGCAACCGATGACACGGCCCATGGGTGGGGCGGGGGGCCCCCACGCATGGGCGCTACAATCGATTCGTGCTCGCGGACGGCGTCATCCTCGACGGCAAGTACGAGATCAGGGGCCGGCTGGCCGGCGGCGGCATGGGCGAGGTGTACCTCGCCCGGCGCACGTCGCTCGGCGACGAAGTCGCCGTGAAGGTCGTGCGGCCCAGCGGGTCCGATCCGGCGATCTGGCGCGCCCGCTTCCTGCGCGAGAGCCGCGCCTGCGCCCGGCTGCGCCATCCCGCGATCGTGACCATCCTCGACTTCAGCGCGGCGTCGGGTGAGCCCTACCTCGTGATGGAGTACCTCAACGGGCCGAGCCTGGCCGAGGAGCTCCGCGCGCGCGGACGGTTCGAGCTGGAGCCCGTGGTGCAGCTGGCCGGCGCGATCGGGTCGGCGTTGCACCTCGCCCACACGAGCGGCATCGTGCACCGCGATCTCAAGCCGCAGAACATCGTCTCGCACCGGTACGAGACCGGTGAAGTCGTGCACAAGATCATCGACTTCGGTCTGGCCGCGCTCCGCGCCGGCGGCCCGGACGTGCCGGCGGAGGCGCTGACCGCCGCGCACGAGTTCATCGGCACCGTGGCCTATGCGGCGCCCGAGCAGTTCAGCGGCGGGACCGCGGACGCGCGCGCGGATCAGTACAGCCTGGCGGTGATTCTCTACGAGCTGCTCGCGGGCGTGCGGCCGATCGACGGGGACAGCTTCCTGGTCCTCGTCGACCGCCTGCTGAACCAGACGCCGACGCCGCTGTCCGAGCGCCGTCCCGACCTGCCGCCGCGGGTCTGTGACGCCGTCATGCGCGGGCTGGCGAAGTCGCCGGAGCGTCGCTGGCCCACCATCCAGGATTTCGTGCGCGCGCTCGACGGCGGCGAGCGCAGCGCGCCGCGTCCCGCGTCCCATCCCGTGTCGACCCTGCTGGCGACCTACGAGCTCGGGCCCGTGATTGCCGAGGGGCGCTTCGGCTCGCAGGTCCATGCCGGACAGCACCGGGCGCTCGGCCATCCGGTCGCCATCCGGACCTTCCGCCACGCCGGCCGGCCCGATCGCGAAGCCGTGCGCGCGCGGTTCCTGCGCGAGGCGCGGGCGCTGCAGGTCGCGCACCCGCACCTGATCCAGGTGCGCGACTTCGGTGAGGACGCCGAGCTGGTGTACCTCGTCACGGACCTGCTGCCGGGATCCAGTCTGGCGGAGCTGCTCGCGCGCGGCCCGCTGCCGATCGGGCAGGCAGGGCAGTTCGTCGCGCAGATTCTCGACGCGACCGACGCGCTGCACCGGCGCGGCGGGCGCATCTGCGGGCTGTCGCCGGAGATCGTGCGGGTCGTCGAGTCCGCCGACGGCGCGTCGGTTGCGATCTCGTCGGCGGGGATCGTCCAGATTCAGGACGTGCTCGCGACGCTCAGCGACGGGGCGCTGCGGGCGCAGTCGGCGGAGGTCGGCGAGCTGCTGTACGTCGCGCCCGAAGTGCTCACGGGGCGGGCCGCGGACGAACGAGCGGACCTCTACACGGTGGGCGTGCTCGGATACCAGATGGCCACCGGCCGGCTGCCCTATGACGCCCGCACGCTTCCGGAGCTGCTGGGCGCCGCGCTCGGGGGGCCGCCCGCCGACCCGCGCACGCTGCGGCCCGATCTGCCGGAGGCCCGGGCCGAGGCGCTGCTGCGGGCGCTCGCACGCGACCCGGCCGCACGCTTCGTCACGGCGCGCGAGATGCTGACGGTTTGGGGATGAGGGTGGGTGCCGCGTACCGGTTCGGCCTGATCCTCGCGCTCGTCGCCGTCGCCGCGGTGCCGCCGGCGGCGCAGCCCGCGCTGTTCACCGAGGCGTTCCCGCCGGAGGAGTTCGCCGCGCGCAGGGACAGGGTGTTCGACGCCGTCGGCGACGGGATCGCGGTGCTGCAGGGAGCGGCGGAGTATCCGGGCTACGTTCGCTTCCGCCAGAACAATCACTTCTTCTATCTGACGGGCGTGGAGGTCCCGCGCGCGCTCCTGCTGCTCGACGGCCGCGCGCGCCGCGCGCAGCTGTTCCTGCCGGAGCGCGATGACGTGCTCGAGCGCTCGGAAGGTCCGCGGCTCGTGCCGGGCGGCGAGGCCGAACGGATCACCGGGATTCCGCGCGTCCTGCCGCGGAGCGCGTTCGCGCAGGCGCTGCGGGCGGCCGCGGCCCCGGGCCGGAGGCTGTTCGTGCCGCATCGCCCCGAGAGCCTCGGCGCGGCCACGCCGTACACGGTGTCGCGTCACGCGGAGCTGTCGGCGGCCGATCCGTGGGACGGCCGGGCGCCGCGCGCGGAGCAGTTCATCCGCGCGCTGCGCGCGGCGGCGCCGGGCGTCGACATCCACGACCTCGATCCGGTGCTGGACCGGCTCCGCGTCATCAAGAGCCCGCGCGAGATCGCGCACATCCGGACGGCGACGCGGCTGGCGGGCGAGGCGGTGATGGCGGTCATGCGCTGCGCCCGGCCGGGCATGCGCGAGTACGAGCTCGAGGCGATCGCCGACTACGTGTTCAGGAGCGGCGGCGCGCAGGGCTTCGCGTACTTCGCGCTCGTCGCGGCCGGAAGGAACGCGTGGTACCCGCATTACCACGGCCGGCTGGGCACGCTGCGGGCCGGCGATCTCGTGCTGTTCGACTACGGGCCCGACTTCCACTACTACACCTCGGACGTCACCCGCATGTTCCCGGCGAACGGGCGGTTCACGGCGGCGCAGCGCGAGCTCTACGCCGCGTACCTGCGCGTCTACCGGGAACTGATGGCGTCGATTGGCCCGGGGCGCGCGCCGGGGGCGGTCGTGCAGGCGGCGGCATCGCGCATGGCGGGTGCGCTCGGGGAGACCACGTTCGAGAGCCCGCGCAATCGCGCCGCCGCCGCGGCGTTCGTCGAGGCGATGCGGGAGGCCCCGTTCTGGACCCTCGGGCACATGGTCGGCATGGAAGTACACGACGTGCAGCCGCCGATCGAGCGCCTCGAGCCCGGCATGGTCTTCACGATCGAGCCGGCGCTCACCATTCCGGACGAGCGGGTCTACATCCGGCTGGAGGACGTGATCCTGATCACGCCGGATGGGTACGAGAACCTGTCGGAGTTCGTGCCGATCGACCCGGACGCGATCGAGCGGCTCATGGGGGAGACGGGGAACGTCAGATCCGGTTGGCTACCGTCGCCGCGCCCAGCAGTCCGGCCTGCGGGTTGAGGATGACCTGCACCGGGATCGATCGCGCCAAACCTTCCATCGTGCCCTTCGCGTGGAACGCGCCGAGGAACGCCGGCGCCGAGAGCAGGTCGAGGTTCTTCGGCGCGATGCCGCCGCCGATGTAGAGCCCCCGCGTGGCGACCGTCCGGATGGCGAGGTTGCCGGCCTCTGCGCCGTAGGCGGCCACGAACAGGTTCATGACCTCGAGGCAGTGCGGGCAGGTGCGCGCGCGCGCCTTTTCCGACGCGATGCGGGGCAGGTCGCCCGGATCGGTCTTGTCGAGCGGCACGCACGGCGTGTCACCGTGGGTGAAGTAGTAGAGGTTGGTGAGCCCGAGGCCGGAGACGACCATCTCCACTTCGGCGCGGCCGTAGCGCCGCGTGAGCCACTCGACCAGCTGCCATTCGCGCGGCGTGCGGGCGGCGAAGTCCGCATGGCCGGCCTCCGACGGCGCCGGCACCAGGTGCCGCCCGTCGTTGAACAGGAACGACTGGCCCATGCCCGTGCCGGCGGCGAGGAGCGCCGCGTTGCCGGCGAGGTTCGGCGTGCCCGGCTGGAGGACGTGGAGCTCGTCCGGCTGGAGGACCGGGACGCTGTGCGCGATCGCGACGAGGTCGTTCAGCAGCCGGACCCGTCCGAGCCCGAAGGCGACGGCGACGGCGCGCCCGTCGACGCGCCACGGCACGTTCGTCAGCGTCGCCGCTTCGTCGAGCACCGGCCCGGCGACGCCGAAGCAGGCGGCCTCGATGGGCGGCTCGCCTCCGGGCTGGCGCCGCAGGAAATCGCGGATCATCGGCACCAGGCCGTCGTAGTCCAGCGTCGGCAGCGTCTCGACGGCCACCGGCACCGGCCGGTTCGGCGCGCGCGAGAAGAGTCCGAGCAGGGTCTTCGTGCCTCCGACGTCCCCGGCGAGCAGCATCGGCCGCGATTGTAATCCGAAGCGCGCGAGGCTCCGGCGCCGGACGCCGTGCCGCCACGGCCTGCTATGATTCGGGAAGCGTGCGAGAGCCCGGCGAACTGACCGCGCGAGAGGTGCTCGCGCGGTATCCGACCCTGCGCGACGATCACCTGCGGTATCTGGAGCAGTGGGGGCTCGTGCGCCCCGTGCGCACCGGCTCGACGCGCGCCTACGGGTTCAGCGACCTCGCGGTGATCCGCCAGGCCGCCAGCGCGCTCGCCGCCGGCCTCACCTTCCGCGCGGTCGTCCGGCAGATCGTCGCCGAGCGCGCCGGGCAGCTGACGTTCGACTTCCGTCTCGACGCGGCGCCGGCGCGCGTCGTCACGCTGACGCCGCGTCCCCGGCCGGCGCCGCAGGCCGGTCCCGGCGGTCCCTCGGCCTCCGCCATCTCACGCGCCGAGGCGCTGTTCCTGGAGGCCGCGGCGCTCGACACCGGCCACGAGGCGGACGCGGAGCGCGCGGAGTGGCTGTACCGCCAGGCGCTCGAAGCCGATCCCTACCTGGTGGCGGCGCTGATCAACCTCGGCAACCTGCACTACGCGCGCTCGCGCCTGGCCGAGGCGCTGGCGCTCTACGACCAGGCCGCGGCGCTCGCGCCCGACTACTTCGAAGCGCACTACAACCGCGCCAACGTGCTGCACGACGCCGGCCGGTTCGAGGAGGCGTGCGAGGCGTACGAGACGGCGCTGCGCCTGGATCCGCAGCACGCCGACGCGCACTTCTATCTGGCGGTGACGCTGGAGAAAATCGGACGCTCGACGCGCGCGCGGCCGCACTGGCAGGCGTACCGCCGGCTGGCGCCGGAAGGCGCGTGGGCCGAGCTGGCGCGCGAGTTCACCGACGGCAGCTGACCCGGCGCGAGGGGCTCACCAGTAGCGCGTGGGATCGGGCTTGCGGCGCGGCGCACGGCGCGCCTTGAAGTACTCGCAGTCGGGGCACCACGCCTCGGGATTGAAGCCGCTGGCGCCCGCGATCGGCAGCACGTCGCGGTGCGTGCAGCACTCCGGCCCGTCCTCGGGCGGACGCCGCCACCGGCACGCCCGGAACCGCTCGACCGCCGGCGACAGCGCCGGGGTCGCCTCGTCACCTCCCGCCTGCTCCGCGACCGGATCCAGCCTCGGCTCCTCCGCAGGGCGCGGGTCCGGGCCGACCGGTCCGTCACTGTAGTTGGACGCCAACCGACTTCTCCAGTGCGCGCAGGGCGCGCAGTTCTTCGGGTGCCACCAGCGTGAGCGCCGTGCCTGTCGCGCGATCGCGGCCCGTCCGGCCCGCGCGGTGCACGTACGCTTCCGCGGACGCCGGCACCTCGTAGTTGACCACGTGCGTGATGCCGTCGATGTCGAGCCCCCGCGCCGCGATGTCGGTCGCGACCAGGACCCGATGACGGCCGCTCCGGAAGCCCTCCACCGCCGCCATGCGCTGTTCCTGCGAGCGGTCGCCGTGGATGGCCACCGCCCGGACGCCGAGGGCATGGAGCTGTCGCGCCAGGCGATCGGCGCCGTGCTTCGTCCGGACGAACACCAGCGTCGGCCCCTCGGCCGAGCGCAGGAAGCGCGCAAGCCACTGCGGCTTGTCGCGCGACTCCACCGTCTCCACCGCGTGCGTGATCGTGCGGGCCGGTCCGCCGGCGCGCCCGAGCTCGATGTAGCGCGGGCTGCGCACGATCGCCGCCGCCAGCCCGTACGCGTCGTCGGGCAGTGTCGCCGAGAAGAGCAGCGTCTGACGATCGGCCGGCAGCGCCGAGACGATCCGCTGGACGTCGGGCCAGAAGCCCATGTCCATCATCCGGTCCGCCTCGTCCAGCACGAGCACCTCGAGCCCCGAGAAGTCGGGGGCCCCCGAGCGCATGTGATCCATCAGCCGGCCGGGGGTGGCGACCACGACGTGCACCCCCGCGCGCAGCGCCCGGTCCTGTGGGTCCATCGGGACGCCGCCGTAAATCGCGGCGCTCGTGAGCCCGGCATGGTACGCGAGCCCCTGGACCGTGTCTTCCGTCTGCACGGCCAGTTCGCGCGTCGGCGCCAGTACCAGCGCGCGTGTGCCGGCGGGCAGCACGCCTCCGGCGCGCGCCGCCGCCTGCAGCAGCCGCTGCAGGATCGGCAGCACGAAGGCCGCGGTCTTGCCCGTGCCCGTCTCCGCGCAGGCGATCACGTCATCGCCGCCGAGGGCGAGGGGCAGCACGGCGCTCTGGACGGGACGGGTTTCCTGGAAGCCGAGATCGGCGAGTCCCTGGGCGAGCGAGGCGTGCAGGCCGAGCCCGGCGAACGGCCGTGGGGTGGCGTCGTAGTCCGCCTGGGGGCGCGCGGAATACGAGGGCTGAACGGGAATCGTCGTCAGACGCGCGGACTTCGATGGACCGCGCCGGCGTGGGCGGCGGCGCGACTGACGGGAAACGGGACCTTCGGTTGTCTGTGATTTCAAGCCTATCGTGCGCGGAAGGTGATGATGCCGCGGACCGGATCGTACGGCGACACGCCCACGGTGACACGATCTCCCGGCACGACCCTGATGCGGAACCGCCGCATCCGACCGCTCAGCTGTGCGAGCACCTCGTGGCCGGCATCCGACTGAACCCGGTACAACCCGCCGCTATGGACGGCTACCACCGTGCCCTGAATGTCGATTAGATCGTCCTTGCTCAACCTTCTCGTCCTTTCAATCAAACATTGTGCCACATTTTGCCGGTTCCTGGCGACTTTTTCGCGCCGCGGCTCAGCCGAGGGCCCGCACCGCCGCCTCCACGCGCGACGCTTCGGCGGCGTAGTCCTCTCCCGCGAGCTGGAGCGGCGGGCCGAAGATCACGCGTACCCGGCCCGGTGTGGCCATGCGGGCCTTCTGGTGCAGCACACGATCCAGTCCCACCAGACGCACCGGAACGACGGGGACCCGCAGCCGCGCGCCGATCATGCCGATGCCGGGGCGGAACGGGTTGATCTCGCCGGCCTCGGTCCGCTTGCCTTCCGGGAAGATGAGCACCGACCAGCCGTCCGTCACGAGCTCGCCGATGTAGCGCAGCGTCTGCCGCGCGCCGGCTTCCCGCTGCGGGAGCGGGAACGCGTTGAAGAACAGCGACGCCAGATAGTAGTTCAGACTGTTCGTGAACCACTCGCGGCGCGTGTGCGCCTCCGGGAAGAAGTGGGCCCTGAAGAACTCCTTCGCCATCGCGACCGCCACGCGGTAGCGCCAGCGCGCCGGCAGCGCCCACAGGATGACCGGCGTGTCCATGTGGCTCTGGTGGTTCGCGGCGAAGATCACCGGACCGTCGAGGGCGGCAAGGTGTTCGAGTCCTTCGACGCGGGTCCAGGCGAAGACCCGGGCCAGCGGCAGAATCCACGTCGGCAGGCTGATGCGCCGGAGCACGCGCGCCGGCCAGGCCCGGTTCCACGAGGGGAACTCCAGCGTCTCCGCCGGCTCACGGACGGCCACGCCGCCGCCGGACGCTCCCTGGCGAACGAGCCGCTCCAGCGCGCCGACGTCGGGCGCCTCGGCGAACGCGGCCTCGTCGAGCGTCGTCCCGAACCGCTGCTCGAGCGCGACCATCAGCTCCACCCGCTCCAGCGAGCTGAGGCCGAGCTCGTCGAGCGTCGTCCCCGGCGCGATCGGGCGTCCGCCGGCGAACTGTGCGAGCAGCGCTTCGACGCCCGCGCTCCCGGCGCCGCCGGGCTGCACGGGCGGCGCGCCCGACGCGACCCACGCGCGGACCTCGCCGCGCTTCAGCTTGCGCGTCCCCTCGGTCCGCGGCAGCTCGGACCCGGGCCACACCGAGATGCCGCGGATCTTCTGGTGATCCTGCAGCCGCGCGTTGGCGGCCCGGACGACCGCCTGCGGCTCGACCCCGGGATCGAGGATGACGACCGCGTGCACCCGCTCCTCGCTGCCCGACCGGACACCCACGACCGCGACGTCGCGCACCCCCTCGACCTCCTCGACGACGCGTTCGACGTCCTCGGGGAAGACGTTCAACCCCTCGGGGGTGACGATCATCTCCTTCTTGCGGCCGCGGATGAACAGCCGGCCCTCCGCGTCGATCTCGCCGATGTCGCCGGTGTGGAACCAGCCATCCTCGAACGCCCCGGGCGCCGCGGACTCACTGCCGAAGTACCCGCGCGTGACGTTCTCGCCCCGCACGAGGATCTCGCCGTCCGGCGCGATCTTCACCTCGACGCCGGCGATCGCCTTTCCGACCGACCCGCGCGACGTCCTGAACGGATGGTTCAGGCTGACGATCGGCGCGGTCTCGGTGAGTCCGTAGCCCTGGATGACCACGAAGCCCAGGCGGCCCCAGAACTCCTCGAGCGACGGGTCGAGCGGCGCGGCCCCGACGACGAAGCTCCAGAACTTCAGGCCGAACAGGCGGTGCACGCGGCGATAGCGCCACCAGCGCTTCGCGACATGCTCCTTCCGCGGCGGCGGCTCGGCCGACTCCGGCGCGGCGCGCAGGACGTGTTCGCGCAGCACGTCGAGAATTTTCGGGACCGACACGAGCACCGACACGCGGCGCGACCGGATCTGCCGGACGATCTCGTGCGGGTTGTACCCGTGGATGAACACCACCGTGCCGCCGATGAGCGGCGGGATGAACGTCGCCATCGACTGGCCGAACATGTGGCTCAGCGGCAGCAGGTT
>CAYUPN010000023.1:0-33766 GCA_964446605.1 uncultured Bifidobacteriaceae bacterium
GCGCGCGTTCCATGGCGTCGGCGACCATGTCGACCATGCGCGCGAACCATGGCGTTCGCCCGAGGTACTCCGTCACCGTGATCAGGCCGTCCTTCGCGTACTCCCCCGCGCCGAACAGGCTCGGCGGCCCGGGGGCGTCGCTGTCGAGGTCCAGCGGGCCCGGCACGTGCGTGCCCGGCATCGTCGTGTAGCGGATCTCGTTGCGGAGCATCTCCAGCAGCAGGCCGTCGACCAGGGGCGGGTCGGTCAGGTGCGCCGTGAGGATCAGGTACGGGTAGAGGTCCGCGCCCGAGTTGTGCGGTGTGTAGCGCGGCCGGTCGCCGGGACGCAGTCCGCTGCCCGGACCATCGACGCGATCCGGCAGCAGCAGCGTGTGGGGATCCGCGTGCCGCAGCCAGGCGCGAAGCACGCGATCCGATGCGGCCACCGCACGTTCGAACCGTGCGGCGCGTGCGCGGGCGGCTTCGAACCCGGGTGTGTCCGGCGCGATCCCGGCCGCCGTGTACGGGTGTCTGGCACCCGTACCCGTACCAGTACCCGTACGGGTGTCAGACACCTGTACGGTTGGCGTACTGGCCAGGACCGCGACGGTGAGAGCCATGGCCGGGATGCGCATGCGCGCAGATGCTATCCCAGCCCGGGTCACGCGCGGTCGAGCATCTGACGGATCTGGGCGTGGGCGACCGCGGCCTCGGCGGAGCGGTCGAGCGCCTCACGGTAGCGGAGCCGTGCTTCGTCCGTGCTGCTGGGCTCGACGGCCGTGATCCGCTCAGCCTCGATCCAGAGCGCGTCTCCTTCGGACGCGGGCGCGTCGTGGGTGGCGATCCAGGTGTCGATGCGGACGATCAGACCGGAGAACGTCCGCAGCCAGTTGAAGTGCTCGTGGCCGAGCACCAGCTGCAGCCATTCGTTGTTCGACCGCACAGGGCCGTACGCCCGCTCGTAGGCGGCGCGCTCGGCGTCGAGCAGCGTCCGATGGAGGCGCAGCAGACGATCGCGCAGCTGTCTCAGACTGTCGGGAGTCGCCACCCGATCATCGTAGCGTAACCGGACGGCCGAGCTTGGGGCAGCGCACGCCTACGGCACGCACGCCGCACCGGGTGGCGGCTCGAACGCGAGGCGTGACACCCGACCGGCGGCGTCCCTGCGCAGGTCGGCGACGAGAACGCCACGGTCACACTCGACGCGCACCCGCACCTGGTTGGCGCCGTCGCCCGACAGCGCCTCGCCCGGCCGGCACTCGCCGTAGGCCGTGCGAACGGCCGCCACCGTCGACGCGACCTCGTCGCGCAGCGAGTCGGATGCGAAGGGCAGCGCGCCCGACGACCCGTTCCCCGACGTCAAGAGCGCCTCGAGCCGCCGTCTGAGATCCGGATCCACCGGACGTCCTTCGCGAAGCTCCAGCACCTGGAGTCGAGGCGGCTGCGTCGGCGCGAGCGTGTAGCGCACGTCGATCCAGCCGCGGTCGCAGTCGGCACGGAAGGTGCCGCGGAGCCAGTTCTGCGCCGTGATGTCGCCGGCCCTGCACGCGCCGAGCGCGTCGCGCAGGCGGCGCGCGGCGGCGACGCGGTCGGCGAGCGGCCGGTCCAGCGCGAGATTGTCGGCCGCGATCGCCTGCAACCCGGCCTCGGACGGCTCGTTCAGGAATGCGGCAATCGCGTCGCGCGCCTCGATGAGCGGCGCGCCTGGCGGGAGACGCCGGGGCTGCAGCGCGCCGGTGGCATGGAGCGCGTCGATCATCATGCGCGTGACGCGCCCGGCCGGCGCGTAGGTGACATTGGCGAGCGCGAACACGCCGACGCCGTACTCCGGCAGCCAGGTCATGTTCGAGCCGTATCCCGGCAGCCCGCCGCTGTGCGCGACGGCGAGCGCGAACCGGCAGTCGGTCATCGTCCGCAGGCCGAACCCGTACGCCGTCGCCTGCGCGTCGACGTGCGTTTCGAACGGCAGGTGGACGGCTCCGAACCCGGCCGCTCGCTGGGCCCGCTGCATCTCGCGCATGGACGCACGGCGGACCGGTCCGCGTTCGGGGGCGTCTCGCGGCGGCCAGGCGGAGAGCATGTAGGCCACGTACTTCGCCAGGCCGCGGCCGCTGGTCCAGAGGCCGCCCATCGGCCCGAAGCTGCCATGTGCGAGCGACGTCTCCCGGACCCACGCATCGCCGTCCCGCCTGTAGCCGTGGGCGATGTGCGCTGCCGGCACGTCCGCTGCCTGCCAGTAGCTGGCGGTCATGCCAAGCGGCGCGAGGATCTCCGTGTTCATGTACTCCGCATAGGGACGCCGCGAGACGTTGGCGACGATGCGGCCGAGCAGCGCGAAGCCGTAGTTGGAGTACTCGTAGGCAGTACCGGGCGCGGTGGAGAAGGGCAGGCCGCGCGCCAGCCATTCGTCCAGCGTCGCGTCAGGTTGCGCGAGCTGCCGGTCACCCCAGGCGTTGTCCTCGGCGAACCCGGCGCCGTGGGTCAGGAGCTGCCGGATGGTGATCGGGGCCGAGTCGCGCGTGGGCAGTGCGACCGACGCGAACCCGGGGATGTGCTTGACGACCGGATCCTCGAGCGAGAGCCGTCCTTCGTCGCGCAGCTTCAGGATCGCGAGCGCGGTGAAGCTCTTGGTCATCGACGCGATACGGAAGACCGAGTCCAGCGTGGCCGGGGCCTTCGCGTCGACGTCGCGGATGCCGTA
The DNA here is from genome assembly GCA_964446605.1 of uncultured Bifidobacteriaceae bacterium. Classification (GTDB taxonomy): domain Bacteria; phylum Acidobacteriota; class Vicinamibacteria; order Vicinamibacterales; family JAENWD01; genus JAENWD01. The sequence continues at coordinate 2,683 of CAYUPN010000023.1, forward strand.
TGCGCCGGACGCCGCCAGCGTGCCGTCGATGACCACGCCCCAGACCACCGCCGGCGCGCCGCTCTCCTGTGCGAGCTGTGGGACCCCGGCGCGGATGGTCTCGAACGCCGCGGCGAGCCGGTCGGCCCGCGAGGGATCCTCGAAGTACGGCACCGGCCGATCGGGCGCCGGCGCCTGCGCCTGCGGCGCCGGAGCGAGCGCGACCAGGGTCAGGAGGACGAGGGCAATCCGCCGCATCCGCGGCAATCTACCACGCAGCGCCGGGCTGGAGATGCAGGGAGATTCTGTCGCGAAACGGGAGTGCCGTCGATCCTCAGAGTCCGACACCAACGCCCCAGAGGGGCTGCGGCGTAACGCCTTCGTGCGCGAGCAGCCACCGCTTCCGATCCAGCCCGCCGCCGTAGCCGACGAGCGATCCGTTCGCACCGATCACGCGATGGCAGGGGAGGACGATGGGGATCGGGTTGGCGCCGTTGGCGGCACCGACGGCCCGGATGGCGGACGGGCGCCCGATGCGGCCGGCCAGTTCGCCATAGCTCCAGGTGGCGCCGGCGGGAATCGCGCGCAGCGTGAGCCAGACCTCGCGCTGGAACGGCGTGCCCCCGTCGGGGTCCACGGGGATGCCGTCGAGCGCCTGGAGGTCGCCGCGGAAGTACGCCGCGAGGCGCGCGAGGATGTCGGCGTGCAGGCGGGTCCGGATGCCGTCGGACGCCGGAGCGCGCTCGCCGAGGCGGATGGTCCGCAGGCTGTCCGCGTCGGTACAGACGGTCATCGGCCCGATCGGCGATTCGAGCACGTCGACGCAGCGCATGGCGCCAGTCTACGCCGGGGGCGAAGGCGCATGCCAGGGGGCGCGAGCGGATTGACGGGCCCAGCGGCGCCCGGTCACAATGCGACCTCGTGGAGGCCGCATGACCTGTCCACCGTCGCCAGCCCGCCGCCGGTTCCTGAAGACCCTGACGACCACCGTTGCCGCGGTCGGCGCGGGGCCGACGCTGCTCGGCATGTCGGACAAGGCAGGCAGCCGGCGTCCGATCGTCGGCGCCGGCGCCTACACCTACGAAGTCCATCACGACTGGGGTGAGCTGCCGGCGACGCTGAAGTACGGCAACACGCATGGCGTGTGCGTCGACGCGCAGCAGCACCTCTACGTGCATCACACCGTGCACGCCGACAGCGAGTCGCGCGACACGATGGTCGTGTTCGACCAGCAGGGGCGCTTCGTGCGCAGCTGGGGGCCGCAGTTCGCCGGCGGGGCGCACGGGCTGCACCTGGTCCGGGAAGGGACCGACGAGTTCCTCTTCCTCTGCGACACCCGGCGCGCGATCGTCGCGAAGGTCACGACGAAGGGGGAGCCGGTGTGGGAGCTCGGCTACCCGCGCGAATCCGAGCGCTACCCGGTCAACGCCGACGGGTCGCCGGCGATCAAGTATTCGCCCACCAACGTGGCCGTGGCGCCGAACGGCGACATCTACGTCGCCGACGGGTATGGTTCCAGCTACATCAACCAGTACACCGCGCGCGGCCGCTTCATCCGGACCTTCGGCGGCAAGGGGACGCGGGCCGGGCAGCTGGATTGCCCGCATGGTCTGATGATCGACACGCGCGGCGCCGAGCCGGTGCTGCTCGTGGCCGATCGCAGCAATCGCCGGCTGCAGACCTTCGCGCTCGACGGCAGGCCGCTCGACCTCTACGAGGGCTTCCCGCATCCCTGCCACTTCGCGGCGCACGGCGGGCTGGTGGTCGTACCCGATCTGCACGCGCGCGTGACGCTCGTCGATCGCGCGAACACGATCGTCGCGCAGCTCGGCGAAGCGCCGCCGGACTCGTGGGTCGCGATCCGGTCCGGACCGCGCGACGCATTCCCGGAAGGACGCTTCGTCTGCCCGCACAGCGCCTGTTTCGATCACGCGGGGAACATCTACGTGGTCGAGTGGGTGGAAGTGGGGCGCGTGACGAAGCTGCGGAAGGTCGACTCGTAGCGGCTGCCGGCGGGCCGACGCGCACGGCGCGCCCGCCGGGCAGCGCGCGTCGGCGGGACTACGGCATCCGGATGGTGTCGTCGAACGTCACGGTGACGGCCGCATCGCTGCCGGTCGGCACCGGCTCGGCGACGCCGTTCGCGCCGTAGATCGTGATCGGCGTGCCCGAGGGAGGCGCGGCCGACCCGTCGTAGTCGCCGCGCTCGTCGAACGCCGCGACGAGATAGACCTGCTTCGGCAGCCCCGTGAACGCCGCGGTGGCGCCGTTGCGGGTCAGCGCGTCGGCGGCCACCGGCACGGAGTCGGCGTCAATCACCGGCGTATCGAACACCCAGACGAAGAGCTCGTGGGTCGCGTCGACGGTTCCCGGGCCGTTGTACCGGACCGTCACCTTCAGCGCGCCGGCGTCCTGTGCGATCGCCGCGGGCACGGCGAGAATTCCCATCGCCAGCACCGCGAATCCGAGTGCCACTCTCTTCATCTGCTGCTGCATGCGTGTCATCTCCGGCTCGGTCCCGGCCGCTGCACTGCGGCCGGCGATCCATTCTCAGCATAGCCTACGGGGTCTGCGTTCTCCGGCGCGTCCCTGTACTGGACGGGGATCGTTGCGGCGCTGTTCCATCGAGGCGTCCACGCCGGTGTAGTCTGGACGCGTGACCATGCCGCTGCTCGAAGTCATCGCCGCATCGCTGGACGATGCGCTGGAGGCGGAGGATGGGGGAGCGGGGCGCCTGGAGGTCGTGGCGGCCCTGGGGCGTGGCGGTCTCACGCCGTCACTCGCGGTCCTCGACACCATCCTCTCGCGCGTCCGCATCCCGGTCCGCGTGATGGTGCGCGAGTCGGAATCGCATGTCGTCTCAGGCGGCCGCGTGCGGGAGGTGGTGCTCGCGGCGGCGCGCGCGATGGCGCAGCGGCCGGTGGACGGGATCGTCTTCGGCGCGCTCACCGGAGACGGACGGATCGACGAGCCGCTGCTCGACGAGGTGGCGGCGGCGGCGGGCACGCGCGTGACGTTCCACCGGGCGATCGAGGACGCCTCCGATCTCGAGGCGGCGCTGGCGGTGCTCGGGAGGCGGCCGTTCGTCGACCGCGTGCTCTACAACGGCGGGCCGGGGACCTGGCCGGAGCGGGCGGGGCGGTTGACGCGACTCGGTACGCTCACCGGGCCGTCGCTCCGGTTCATCGTGGGGGGCGGTGTCACCGCGGAGGCGCTGCCGGTGCTCGCCGGGCTGGCGGCGGCGGTCGACGTACATGTCGGCCGTCTCGTGCGCCGGCCGGCCACCGACGCGGGGCGCGTCGCGGCGCCGCTCGTTGCCGCGGTCGTCGCACGACTGCACGGCACGTCCGCCTGAGGATTGCCACGCCAGAGGTTCGCCCGTATACTCCCCGCGATCCAGCAGTCCGTACCGGTGTCTGACACCCGTACCGGTACGGGTGTCAGACACCCGTACTGTTCGTGGACAGTGCTGCGTATTGCAGCCTCGTGCACAGTCTGACCGTCCCGTAAAGGGCCGGCCGTCACCGGCCGAGAAAGGATGCATCATGGATATGCAGCAGCTCGCGTTGCTCGTGCTGGCCGGTCTGGCGTTGACGCTCTACATCATGCGGCGGCGCAGCCGTCAGGGACGGCGCACGCCCAAGTTCTAGTCCCGTCCAGGGACCACAGGCGGTCCGGTCGCCCCGTCCTGCCTGCTGCAGCTTCCTCCTCGGCCGCAGCGGGTGGGGCGGGGCTCGTTTTGTGTACGCGCGCACGCACGGTAGACTGACGGCCCGACCCGGGAGAGTGCCGTGACCGTGCGCCGCACCGCCGTGCTCCTCGCCGCCTGCCTGCTGGCCGGCGGCGCCGCCGCCGACGAAGGCCCCCCGCGCCTGACAGCCCCCTACACCCAGTTCACCCTGCCGAACGGCCTGCGCGTCGTCCTGCACGAGGATCACAGCGTCCCGATCGTCACGGTGAACGTGTGGTATCGCGTCGGCTCGGGGCGCGAGCAGCCCGGGCGCACCGGGTTCGCGCACCTCTTCGAGCACCTGATGTTCGAGGGCTCGGGGCACGTGAAGGAAGGGGAGTTCGACGTGCTGCTCGAGGGGGTCGGCGGCGAGAACAACGGATCCACGAACCCCGATCGGACCAACTACTACATCACGGTTCCGTCGAACGCGCTCGACCTCGCGCTCTTCCTCGAGTCGGATCGCATGGGCTTCCTGCTCGACGCCGTCTCGCGGGAGTCGCTGGACGTCCAGCGCGACGTCGTCAAGAACGAGCGGCGGCAGTTCATCGACAACCGGCCGTACGGCACAGCCAGCATCGTGCTCGACGAGATGCTCTTCCCCGAGGGGCATCCGTATCACTGGCCGACGATCGGCTACATGGAGGACCTGTCGGCGGCGACCTACGAGGACGTCCTCGCGTTCTTCAAGCAGTACTACGGGCCCAACAACGCGACCCTCGTCGTCGCCGGCGACATCGATCCGTCCGTCGCGCGGCAGCGCGTCGAGCACTGGTTCAGCGACGTGCCGCGCGGGCCGGCGGTGCCCCCGCTTGCCGCGCAGCCGGTCGTGGGCGCGCAGGTCGAGCGGCGCACGATCACCGATCAGGTGCAGCTGCCCCGGCTGTATCTGGGCTGGGTGACGCCGCCGGTCTACACGCCCGGAGACGCGGAGCTCGACGTCGTCGCCAGCGTGCTCGCCGGCGGCCGCAGCTCGCGCCTGTACCGGCGGCTCGTCTACGAGCTGCAGATCGCGCAGGAGGTCACGGCGTTCCAGCAATCCGCCGACCTGGCCTCATCGTTCGTGATTCTCGCGACCGCGCGTCCGGGGCATACGCTCGACGAGCTCCAACGCGTGATCGACGAGGAGCTGGAGGCGCTCCGAACGGCGCCGCCCGAACCCCGCGAGCTCGAGCGCGCGGTGAACACCATCGAGGCGTCCTTCTATGACCGCATGGAGCGGCTGGGCGGCTTCGGCGGCCGCGCGGATCAGATGAACGCCTATGCCACCCGCACGGGCAACCCGGATTACTTCGCCGAGGATCTGGGCCGCTACACGGTGCTCGCGCCGGCGGACATCCGGGCCGCCGTGCAGACGTGGCTGCCGGCCGATCGGCGCGTCGAGCTGTCGGTCGTACCTGCGCAGCAGGATGAGGGCGGGCGATGAGGCGGATCGGCCTGGCGCTGCTGGTGTGCCTGGTGGCGGGTCCGGGGACCGGCCTCCACGGCCAGTCAGGACCCGATCGGTCGCGGGCGCCGGAGCCGGGGCCCGCGCCGGAGTTGCGGCTGCCCGACGTGCAGACGGCGCGGTTGTCGAACGGGCTCCCCGTATACCTCGTCGAGATGCACGAGGTGCCGGTCGTCGAGGTCGCGCTCGTGCTCGAAGCCGGAGCGGCGCGGGATCCGGCTGGCAAGTTCGGGCTGGCGAGCCTGACGGCCGCGATGCTCGACGAAGGCGCGGCCGGGCGTCCCGCGCTCACGATCGCCGAGGAGGTCGCCCTGCTCGGCGCGACGCTGCGGACGGGCAGCTCGTACGACGCGTCCTTCGTGCGTCTCAGCGTGCCGGTTGCGCGGCTCGATCGCGCGCTGCCGATCATGGCGGACGTGCTACTGCGTCCGGATTTTCCGGCCGCCGAGCTCGAGCGCGTGCGGAAGGAATGGCTCACCGCCATGCTGCAGGCGCGCGACGATCCCGGCTGGGTCGCGACGCGGGCCTTTGCGCGGCTCCTGTATGGCGAGTCGCACCGCTACGGCACCGACGAGCGCGGGACGCCCACGAGCCTCACGGTGCTGACGGACGCCGACGTCCGCGACTTCCACCGCACCCACTATCTGCCATCGCGCGCGGCCCTCGTCGTGGCGGGCGACGTCCGGCGCGACGAGGTGGTCGCGCAGCTCGAGCGGGCGTTCGGGTCCTGGCGGCCGTCCGCGGGTGCCTCGGAGCGCCCTGACGTCGCGGCGCCGGAGCAGCCGGAGGCGCGCCGGATCGTGCTGATCGACAGACCCGGCGCGGCGCAGTCGCAGGTGCGGATCGGCTGGGTCGGCGTGCCGCGCACGACGCCCGACTACTTCCCGCTCATCGTGCTCAACACCGTGCTCGGCGGCTCGTTCACGTCCCGCCTCAACACGAACCTGCGCGAGGTCCACGGGTACGCATACGGCGCCTTCTCGCAGTTCCAGATGCGCAGAGGGCCCGGCCCGTTCGTCGCCGCCGCAGGCGTGCAGAGCGACAGGACCGCGGAGGCGTTGCGCGAGTTCTTCAACGAGCTGACCGCGATCCGCGAGCCGATCCCCGAGGACGAGTTCGTGCGCGCGCAGCGCAACATCGCGCTCGGCTTCGGCGCCGGGTTCGAGACGACCGGCGACATGGTCGACCGGCTGCAGCACCGGATCGTCTACGGGCTGCCGGAGGACGTCTACCGCCAGTACGTGCCGCACGTCCTGGCCGTCACGCCGGCCGAGGCCCACCGGGCCGCGGCGGAGCGGCTCGATCCTTCGCGCTTCCTCGTGGTGGTCGTCGGGGACCGGGCGTCGATCGAAGCGCCCGTGCGCGCCCTCGGCCTGGGACCGGTCACCATCGCCGAGGCGGGGCCGCTGCTCGAGTAGGCGGCCCGGGCCGACATTCGTCCGCGATCCACCAGACTTCGTTTCGCCGTGCGCGGCGAAAGTGTCGCATTTCCCGCCGGATCCCGACTGGCCCGCTGCTTGCCCCGTTCCGGGGCATGACTACGCTGAGTCAGATTTTCACCGGGGCCCTTCCCGGGACCGGTGGCGAGGCAGCGCCGGGCCCTGTGGCGCGGGTCAACGCCGCGCTGGCGGAGTTCCGCTGCCGGCTCCTGGCGCACCAGCCGGAGCTGCAGCTCGATGCCGGACGGGTGTTCCTGGCCTGCCCGGATTGCGGGATCGAGTCGCCCGGCTGGGTGCTCGATCACCGGCAGCCGAAGCCGCGGTTCGACGGTGCCCCCGATCGGTTCCAGCGCTACGCCTGGATGATCGGCCGGTAGGCCGCCGGCGCACGCGCCCCTCGCCGCCTCCGCTCCCCGCGGGCGGCGACGGGCGGGTGCCCCGGGATGCCGCGCCCTACAGGCGGCGCGGGGCGGGGCCGATACACCGCCCGACATGGCGCTCGCCGACTGGCTGCTCCCGCTCATGCTGCTCCCCAACGGTGACGACGAGGAGCCATGGCCGTTCGACTGGTCGGCGCTCGACGCGCGCTGACGCCGGCATTCCCGCTCCCGCTGCGGCTCGACCCACCTTCCTGACAGCTCGACCCCGTTGTTGAATTGACAGCCCGCCCGGCGGGACTTATCGTGAGCGCTCACGACCGCGCGTCTGGGAGCTCTCATGTTTTCCCGCTCATGGCGTCCGGTGGCGCTGGCTGCCGGACTCGTGGGGCTCGCCCTCGCGATCAACGAGATCATCACGCCGGGTTTCACGCCGCTGTCCACCTTGCTGCTGCTGGCAGTGCTGGTGGCGGCGCTCTACGGAAGCCGCATCGGCGGGTGGCTCGCGCTCGCGTTCGCGATGGCCGGCCTGCTGGTCATCCGGCTGTATCAGCCGGACGACCTCGCGGCGCTGGCGATCCGGCTCGCGGGCTTTCTCGTCATCGGGTTCGCGACCGTGCTCATCGCCGACCGCCAGCGGAAGCATCGGCACCAGCTCGAGGAGCTCCGGGAACAGCACGCGCGGCTGGCCGAGGTCATGCACGAGATCGGCATCGGCCACTGGTACAGCGATCTGCCGTCGCAGCGGATGTGGTGGGACGACCAGTGCAAGGCGCACTTCGGGTTCACCGACAGCGTCGCATCGGTCGACTTCGACGACATCGAGGACCGCGTCCATCCGGAGGACCGCGAGCGCGTGGAGAGCGCCGCCGAGCGCGCGATCTTCAGCCACACGAACTGCGACATCGACTTCCGGGTCGTGTTGCCGGGCGGTACCCTGCGGTGGCTCAAGGGGCTCGGACGCGGCTTCTACGACAAGGCGGGACGGCCCACCCGCTTCGACGGCATCACGATCGACATCACGCGGCTGAAGGAAGTCGAAGCGCAGCTGGCCGACGCCAACCGCCTGAAGGACGAGTTCCTGGCCACGCTGTCGCACGAGCTGCGCACGCCGCTCAACGCGGTGCTGGGCTGGGCGCGGATGCTGGCAAGCGGACGGGTGTCGCCCGGACGCGTGGACCACGCGCTGGCCGTCATCGAACGGAACGCCCAGGCGCAGGCCCGCCTGGTCGAGGAGCTGCTCGATCTCTCCCGCATCGAGAGCGGGCAGCTGCGCCTCCAGATCGAGCCGATCGACGTCTCCATCGTCGTGCAGAACGCGCTGGAGGCGGTGCGTCCGGCCGCCGACGCGCGCGGAGTGGAAGTGGCCGTCACGATCGATCCCGCCGCGCGGTGGGTGACGGCGGACGCGGATCGGCTCCGCCAGGTGGTGTGGAACCTGCTGTCGAACGCCGTCAAGTTCACGCCGGGCGGCGGACGCGTCAGCCTCACGCTCGAGGCGAACCACAGCGCCGTCGTGCTGCGGGTCAGCGACACGGGATGCGGCATCTCGCCCGAGTTCCTCCCGCGGGTATTCGAACGGTTCTCGCAGGGAGAGCGGGCCGAGTCGCGCGGCATCCGCGGGCTCGGGATCGGGCTCGCGATCGTGCGCGAGCTGGTCGAGGCGCACGGGGGCGCGGTCCAGGCGTCGAGTCCCGGTGAAGGGCTCGGCGCGACGTTCACGGTCACGCTGCCGGGACGCGTGGAGATGCCGGGGCCGCCGCCCGTCCGGCGCGGCGACAGCGTGCGCGTCTAGCGCGGCGGGATCAGGACGCCGGCCCGCAGCTCTGCAGGTAGCGCGAGGGCAGCGGGTGGCCGACGGCCGGCGCGACCACGCGTGAGGCACGGACGACGGCATCGAGATCGACGCCCGTCTCGATGCCGAGGCCGTGCAGCATGTAGACGAGATCCTCGGTCGCGAGATTGCCGGCCGCGCCCGGCGCATACGGGCAGCCGCCCAGACCGCCAGCCGACGCGTCGAACACGGTGATCCCCGCCTGAAGGCCGGCGTACACGTTCGCAAGCGCCGTGCCCCGCGTATCGTGCAGGTGCAGCGCCAGCCGCTCGCGCGGCACGTGCGACGCGACGGCCTCCACGATCTCGTCGACCTGCCGGGGCGTCGCGACGCCGATCGTATCGCTCAGTGCGACCTCGAAGACGCCCAGCTCCAGCAGGCGCGCCGTGAGCGACACCACCCGCCCGGCCGGCACGGCCCCCTCGAACGGACATCCGAACACCGTCGACAGATAGCCGCGCACGCGCACGCCGCCGGCGTGTGCCGCGCGCACCACGTCGGCGTACAGGTCGAACGATTCGTCGATCGAGCGGTTGATGTTCCGGCGGCTGAACGTCTCCGACGCGGCCGCGAAGATGGCGACCTCCATCAGCCCCGCATCCATCGCGGCCTGCAGCCCGCGGAGGTTCGGCACGAGCGCGGTGTAGCGGGTGCCCTCGCGTCGCTGGATCCCGCCGACGACCTCGATCGCGTCGCCCATCTGCGGCACCCAGTGCGGGCTGACGAATGCCGTGGCTTCGATCACGGGAAGCCCGGCATCGGTCAGGGCGTCGACGAACGCGATCTTGGCGGCGGTGGGGATCCGGGCGGCCTCGTTCTGCAGCCCGTCGCGCGGGCCGACCTCGACGATGGTCACGCGGGAGGGGAGAGGCCGGTGCGCGCTCATGCGAGCTCCACCAGGTCGGTGCCCGGCTGTACGAGATCCCCGGCTGCGCAGTGCACGGCCGTCACCGTCCCGTCCGCCGGCGCACGCAGCGGCAGCTCCATCTTCATCGCTTCGAGCACGAGCAGGGTCTGGCCCTCGGTGACGCGGTCGCCGGGCGCGACGAGCACCGCACGCACCGACGCCGGCATCGGCGCGCCGAGCGCCCCGCCGGCTGCGCCGCGCGTGCGCGGAGCGCCCGCCTCGTCGTCCACGTCCGGACGGACGATGGCGCCGCGATGAAACAGCCAGGGGTTGCGCGGGGTGCCCGCGGCCAGGACGACGGACGTGCGGCCGTCGATCGTGACGCGCCACGCATCCGGACCCGCCGGCTCGATTGCGGCGACCGAGCCGTCGACCACGATCCGGCCATCGGGCCGGACCTCGACGCGCCGGCTGGCCCCCTGCCACCGGACTTCGAACGTACGGCTCATCAGGTCTGCACCCCGGATGGCCCGGCCGGGCGCGCCCTCACCCGATCGTCGCCGCCAACCCGCCAGCCGCTCAAGGTGGTCCATGGATCCGGGAGCGCGTGCACGCCGGCCGAGGCGTCTCCCGCGCTGCCTGCGATCAGATGATGAACGGCGACGGCGGCGGCCGCCGGGTCGAGCTCCACCGGCTCCGCGGCCGCCAGCAGCGCGGGCAGCTCGCGCTCCAGCAGCCCCGTGTCGAGGTCGCCGTGGCGCACGAGCGGATGCTCGACGAGCGCACGGAGCAGCGGGAGGTTCGTCGCGATCCCGAGCACGGCGAACTCGCGCAGGGCGCGCGCCGCGCGCGCGAGCGCCGCCGGCCGCGACTCCGCGTGGACGATCAGCTTCGCGAGGAGGGGGTCGTAGTGCACGCCGACGGCGTCTCCCTGCCCGACGCCGCTGTCGACCCGCACGCCGGGCCCGCGCGGTTCGCGATAGACGAGCAGCGGGCCGGCCTGGGGCAGGAAGCCCGCGGCCGGATCCTCCGCGTAGACGCGCAGCTCGATCGCATGTCCCCGCAGCGCGAGCGTCTCGACGGAGAAGGGGAGCGGCTCACCCGCCGCGACCAGCAGCTGCGCGCGCACGAGGTCGAGTCCCGTGGTCGCCTCCGTGACCGGGTGCTCGACCTGCAGGCGCGTGTTCATCTCGAGGAAATAGAAGCGCGGCTCGTCGCGGTTCCCGTCTTCGACGAGGAACTCCACCGTGCCCGCGTTGCGATAGCCGACGGCTTCGGCGGCGACGACCGCGGCGGCGCTCATCTGCGCGCGCAGGACCGGCGTCACCACGGGCGACGGGCTCTCCTCGACCACCTTCTGATGCCGCCGCTGGATCGAGCACTCGCGCTCGAACAGCGGGATCACCCGCCCGTCACTGTCCGCGACGATCTGGATCTCGACGTGGCGCGGCCGGTCGAGGAAGCGCTCGACGTAGAGCGTGCCGTCGCCGAACGCGTGAAGCGCGTCGCGCCGTGCCGCCTGAATCGCCGGTCGGGCATCATCGCCTGCGCGAACGACGCGCATGCCGATGCCGCCGCCGCCGGCGGAGGCCTTGACGAGCGCGGGGCGACCGATCCGCTCGATGGCAGCCGCGATCCCCTCGTCCGACTGTTCCGCCGGCACCTCGCCGGGCACGACGGGGACGCCGGCGGCCTGCATCAGGCGACGCGCTCCGATCTTCGACCCCATCGCCTCGATCGCCGCGGCCGGCGGTCCGACGAACGTCACACCCGCCCCGGCGCAGGCGCGCGCGAAGGCCGCATCCTCCGCGAGGAACCCGTACCCGGGATGCAGCGCCTCACAGCCGGTGCGGAGCGCCGCGTCGAGAATGACCTCGCCTCGCAGATAGCTGTCGGCCGGTGCCGCGCCGCCAATCCGGACGGCCTCGTCCGCCTCCGGAACGTGGCGTGCCGCCGCGTCGGCGTCCGAGTACACGGCCACCGTGCGGATGCCCATTTCGCGGCAGGTCCGGATGATGCGGACGGCGATCTCGCCGCGGTTCGCGACGAGCAGGCTGGTGAACACCGTCAGGCCTCCGCGCCCGGCCGCGCCGCGTCGCCTACCATCGCGGCGCCCGCTTCTCGAGGAAGGCGGCGATGCCTTCGCGCCCTTCATCCGAGGCGCGCCGATCGGCGATCGCCTCCGCACACACGGCGGCCGTATCGGAGGGCGTGCGCCGCGCCAGATCGGCGATGAGCCGCTTCGCGGCGGCGATGGCGCCCGGCGCGCCGCTGAGCACTTCGCGCACGTAGCCGTCGACGGTGGCGTCCAGCCGGTCCGCCGGCACGACGGCGTGCACGAGCCCGAGCGCCTGCGCCCGTACGGCGTCGAAGCGCGCGCCGGTCAGGAACAGCTCGCGCGCCGCCGACCGTCCAATCTTGGCGAGCACGAACGGCCCGATGACGGCCGGAATCAGGCCGAGCTTCACTTCCGTGAACCCGAACTGCGCTCCCTCATCGGCCACGACGATGTCGCAGACCGCGACCAGGCCGGTACCGCCGCCGAGCGCGCCGCCGTGGACGCGTCCGATCAGCGGCACGTGCAGCCGATCGAGCGTCATGAACATCCGCGCCATGCCGTGGGCATCGTCGAGGTTCTGTTCGTGCGTGTACGCGGCCACGCGGCGCATCCATTCGAGATCGGCGCCGGCGCAGAACACCGGGCCGCCGCCGGCCAGGACGACGGCGCGCAGCGTGGTGTCCTTCCCGGCGGCATCGGCCCACCACGTGAGCTCGGCGATCATGCCGTCGTTGAAGGCATTGCGCACGTCGGGGCGGTTCAGCGTCAGGTACTCGACGGCGCCATCGCGCCGGACGTCCAGATGTCGGAAGCCCATCATCGATGCTCCGGAACTCTTCGTCGCTACATGCGGAACACGCCGTACTTCGGCGGCGGGATCGGCGCGTTGTACGCGGCGGCCAGCCCGAGCGCGAGCGCCGCGCGCGTCCGGACCGGGTCGAGGATGCCGTCGTCCCGCAGCCGCGCCGTGGCGTACCACGGAGACCCTTCGCGCTCGTACTTCTCGACGAGCGGATCGCGGATCGCGGCTTCCTCCTCGGGCGGGAGCGTGCGTCCCCGGCGCGCCAGCGCGTCGCGGCGGACCGTGACGAGCACGCCGGCCGCCTGCTCGCCGCCCATCACGGAGATGCGCGCGTTCGGCCACATCCACAGCAGCCGCGGCTCGTACGCGCGGCCGCACATGCCGTAGTTCCCCGCACCGAACGACCCGCCGATGATCACGGTGAACTTCGGCACGACGGAGTTGGCCACGGCGTGCACCAGCTTGGCGCCGTCGCGCGCGATGCCGGCGCGCTCGTACTGGCGTCCGACGATGAAGCCGGTGATGTTCTGCAGGAAGATCAGCGGGATGCCGCGCAGGTTGCACAGCTCGATGAAGTGAGTGCCCTTCAGCGCCGACTCCGAGAAGAGCACGCCGTTGTTCGCGAGGATGCCGACGAGCAGCCCGTGGATGCGCGCGAAGCCGGTGACGAGCGTCTCGCCGTAGCGGGCCTTGAACTCGTCGAACCGTGACCCGTCCACGAGTCGCGCGATCACTTCGCGGACGTCATACGACCGGCGCAGGTCCGTGGGGACGATGCCGTAGAGCTCCTCGGGATCGTAGTACGGGTCCTCGGGCGCGATCGCATGGGGCGGAAGCTGCCTGACCGACGTCAGCGACGCGACGAGATCGCGGGCGATCGCGAGCGCGTGGCGATCGTCCTCGGCGAAGTAGTCCGCGACGCCGGAGAGCCGCGTGTGCACGTCGGCGCCGCCGAGCTCCTCGGCGGAGACCTCCTCGCCCGTGGCCGCCTTCACGAGCGGCGGGCCGCCGAGGAAGATCGTGCCCGTCCCGCGGACGATCACCGTCTGGTCCGACATCGCCGGCACGTACGCGCCGCCGGCGGTGCACGACCCCATCACCACCGCGATCTGCGCGAGCCCCTCGGCCGACATGCGCGCCTGGTTGTAGAAGATGCGGCCGAAGTGATCGCGATCGGGGAAGACCTCGGCCTGCAGCGGCAGGAAGGCGCCGCCCGAATCGACGAGATAGACGCACGGCAGGCGATTCGCCATCGCGATTTCCTGCGCGCGCAGATGCTTCCGGACCGTCAGCGGGAAGTAGGTGCCTCCCTTGACGGTCGCATCGTTGGCGACGACGACGACTTCGCGTCCCGCGACGCGGCCGATCCCGGTGACGAGTCCGGCGCCCGGCGTGGGCTCGTCGTAGACCCCCCGGCCGGCGAGCGGCGAGAGCTCGAGAAACGGCGAGCCGGGATCGAGCAGCGCCTCGATCCGGTCGCGCACGAACAGCTTGCCCTGGTCCTGATGGCGGGCCCGGGCCTGCTCGCCGCCGCCGGCCCGGGTCTCCTCCAGGAGGGCGCGCAGCTCGGCGGCGAGCCGCCGGTTCACCTCGGCGTTCGCCCGGAAACCGGGAGACGCCGGGTCCACGTGGGTCGGCAGCCGGTGCATGGCGCCGCTACCAGCCGCAGCAGTCGGTCTTGAAGCCGCAGTCCGCGCAGCGCCAGACCGCGTGCATCCGGTAGACGTTGGCGCCGCCGCACCGCTCGCAGACCATCCGCTCGGTTTCGCGCGGCGGTTCGGAAGAGAGGAGCGTGCGGATGGGCGTGACGCGGGGCGGCACCTGGCGGTCGGACATGGGCGAATTATAGGGAGATCGGCCGGCCAGGCCCATGCCGGCCCGCCGGTGGGCCGGGGCAGGTGGCCCGGGGCACCGCCGCCCCGGGGGCCGTGCATGCTTTCCAACTGCGTGCGTCAGGCACTGTATCGATAGGCGTCAGTCATGCTACAGTCCGATTCGCCACGGCTCAACCGCTGGCACTCCCCGGACACAACGCCATGAGCGGAAAGCGATCCCGGCGCGTCCTCGTCGTCGATGACGAGATCGAAACGGCAGACTGGCTCGCGCTCACGTTGACGAGCGCCGGCTACGACGTCCGCGTCGCCAATCGGGGCGACGAGGCGGACGAACGGTTCGCGGCATGGCTGCCCGATGCCGCCGTCGTCGATCTCGTCCTGCCGGATCTCGACGGTGTGGAGCTGGTCCGGCGGTTCAAGGCGCGGCAGCCGCAGACCGAGGTCCTGGTCCTGAGCGGGCAGGGCAGCATCCCGCGCGCCGTCGCCGCGATGAAGGCGGGCGCCGCGTACTTCCTCGAGAAGCCCATCGAAGGGGAGACGCTGCTCGCGATCCTGTCGCGCTGCATCGAGCGGCTGGACCTGGAGGCGGAGAACGTCGCGCTGCGCCGCGCGCTGCGGGATCGCGGGCTCGACTCGATCATCGGCCGCAGCGAGCCGATGCGCGAGCTGTTCGAGATGGTCGGGGCGGTCGCCGACTCCGACGCGAACATCCTGATCCAGGGCGAGAACGGCACCGGCAAGGAGCTCATCGCCAACGCGATTCACGCGCACAGCCGGCGCGCGCGCAAGCCGTTCGTGAAGATCAACTGCGCCGCCATTCCCAAGGAGCTGATCGAAGCCGAGCTGTTCGGCTACCGTCGCGGCGCCTTCACCGGCGCGGTGCACGATCGCGAGGGGCTCCTGGAGTACGCGCAGGGCGGCTCGCTGCTGCTGGACGAGATCGGCGAGATGCCGCCCTACCTGCAGTCGAAGCTGCTGCGGGTCCTGCAGGAGCGGACATACCGCCCCGTCGGCGGCGATCGCGTGGTCCACGTCGACTTCCGCCTCATCTGCGCGACGAACATCGATCTCGAGGCGGCGCTGAAGAGCGGCCACCTGCGCGAGGACCTGTACTTCCGCATCAACACGATCACCCTCCGCGTGCCGCCGCTGCGCGAACGCACCGAAGACATCCCGCTGCTCTGCGATTACTTCCTGGAGCGGTTCCGGCAGCGCTACCGCCGCAACGTCCGCACGATCTCGCCGGCGGCGTATCACCTGCTGATTCGCAACCGCTGGCCCGGCAACGTGCGCGAGCTGGAGAACGCGATCGAGCGCGCGGTGCTGCTGGCGAAGGGACCGGAGATCGCGCCGGCCGACCTGCCCGAGTCGCTGCGCGAGGCGCCGGCCGGGACGCCGGAAGTGGTGTTGCCGCCGCACCGCAGCCTGGCCGAGATCGAGCGGCTCGCGATCCTGCAGGCGCTGGAGCGTACGAGCTGGAACAAGCAGGAAGCGGCCGCGCAGCTCGGACTCTACCGGCCGACGCTGTACAGCAAGATGCGGAAGCACAAGATCGCCGATGAGGGCCGGGCGCGGCGCGCGGCGCGTGCGGCGACGCCCGCACGCGTCGACCGCGGCCGCGACGGAGAGCGCAAGGGTGCGTGACGGCGCGGCCCTGCTGCTGGGGGCCGCCGCCGGCGCCCTGGTCGGCGGCGCACTCGGCTGGTTGCTGCTGACGCCGGAAGGGCGCCGCCGGCGCGCCGAGCTGGAGCCGCGGCTCATTGAGCTCGCGCAGCACGCGGCCGCACTGCGCGCCGCCATCGTCGATCTCGAGCGCGCGGCGCGGCAGGGACTCGAGGCGCTCGAGACGCCCGGGCGCGGGGAGTTCTAGCCGGCTCGATGACGGTCCATGCGCCGCGACGGGCGCACCTCCGCCGCTGGTCGACCGCGCTGGTCGCCCGCGGACGGCGTGTCGCGCGCCTGTCGGCACACGCGCTCTGGCGGGGCTTCGTCAGCTTCTACAACAGCGACGATCTCACGCACTCCGCCTCGATCGCCTACTACGCGCTCCTGTCGTTCTTCCCGTTCCTGCTGCTGGTGATCTCCATCCTCGGGTCGGTGACCGCCGACGAGGAGGCGCGGCGCGCGACGCTGAGCTTCGTGCTGCGGTACTTCCCGACGCGCCTCGAGTTCGTGTCGGCCCAGCTCGCCGCCCTCCAGCGTTCGCAGGTGCCGCTTGGCGTCGTCGGCGCGCTCGCGCTGGTCTGGGCGGCGCTCGGGTTCTTCAGCGCGGTGAGCACCGCGGTGAACTACGCCTGGAGAGTCGAGCGCCAGCGCAGCTATCTCCGCCACAAGTTCGTCGCGTTCCTGATGCTGGTCGCCTCCTTCGGCCTGATGCTCGTGACGCTGGCCATCGTCAGCGCGGGCCAGGTGGTGGAGGCGTCATGGTTCGCGGTCATCGCCGAGCGGTTCCCGGGCGTACTGGCCCTGCGCAGCTTCCTCGTCCGGTGGACGGCGACGCTGACGCTCATCCTGGCGGTCGGGCTGATCTTCTACTACATCCCGAACGCGAAGGTCCGTTTCCGGGATGTCTGGGTGGGCGCGGTGCTGACCGGGCTGCTGTGGCGGATCGCGTTTGCCGGCTTTGCCTGGTTCATGCGCGACGTGTCGCGGCTCAGCAGCATCCACGGGTCCATCGGTGCGGTTGTCGTGTTCCTGCTGTGGGTCTACGTCTCGGCCGTCATCCTCCTGTACGGGGTCGAGTTCACCGCGGCCTACAGCCGCCTGCGCCGTGGCCGCCAGGACGAGCAGCCGGCCGCCCCGACCCCCCGCGGCTGACCCCACCCGTTCGGCCGGGTCGTCGCCGGCAGCGGGCCGGTGGTATGCTGGCTCTGTCGTGGGTGCTGTTCGTCTGCGTCTCGCGCATCTCGCCCTGGGGCTGCTCGTCGCCCAGCTGGCGGGCGTGTTCGCGGCTCCGTTCGCGATCACCTGCCGTGCCATGGCAGCCGAGGCCGCGGCTGCCGATTGCTGCCTGGCGCATGGGCCCGGCGCGAGCTGCCCGATGGACAGGGCCCGCGAGGCGAGTCGCGACGCCGACTGCCGGCTCACGCCTGGCGGCTGCCAGGACGACACGGCCCTCGTCTCACTGCTCGGCGTAACGGGCGTGCTCGCTCCGCCGCCGCAGGCCCCCGTTCCACAGGACATCCAGACTGCACTCGCTCCCGGGGATCAGATCCCTGCGAGCCGCGATTCCCGTCCCCACAATCCGCCTCCCCGCGCCTGAGCGATCGGCTCGTGCGCACGGCGGCCGACAGCCGTCGAGCGCCAGACGTGCGTTCGCTCGTGCCGCCGGCCTGTGCGCCGCGGCAGGGCATGCACCGGCCGCTGCTGTCACCTGGTGGATGTCTGCCTCCTCTCCTCGAGAGGTCGGAGGGTGGACGGTGCCGGGCCTGCCGGTGCCAGGTTGGGGAGGAAGGTCCGATGTTTCGTGTGTGGAGAGGCCTCTGTATCGGCCTCGTCTGTCTGGCCGCGGTCGCGCCGCCGTCTGCCGCGCAGTCCCTGCTCGATGCCGCCGTCGTGGCCGGCACGGTGGCTGACGCGAGCGGTGGCGTGCTGCCGGGTGCGACCGTCACGCTGCGCAGCACCGAGCGCGATCTGGAGTGGACGCGTGCGGTGGACGGTGCCGGGCGGTTCCGGTTCGCGCCGGTCGCCGTCGGCGAGTATCAGCTCGATGTCACGCTGGACGGGTTCGTGCCGCATTCCCGTTCGCTCACCGTACGCGTAGGGGCCTCGCTCGAGGTCGCGGTCACGCTGGAAGTCAGCGGCGGCCAGGAAGTCGTGCAGGTGGCCGGCAGTTCGCGCGCGGTCGATCTCGCACGCACCGAAGCCGCGCGCGTCGTCACGCCGGCCGAGATCGAGCGTCTGCCGCTCAACGGCCGCAACTATCTGGACCTGGCCACGCTCGCCCCGGGTGTCGCGCGGATGGTCACGCGCAACAACGAGCGCTTCGCCGAGACGTCCGCGGTGCCCGGCACGGGGTTGAGCGTCCAGGGACAGCGCAACATCTCCAACGCGGTCCTGATCGACGGCCTGTCGGCCAACGACGATGCGGCGGGGCTCGCCGGGACGTTCATCACGCAGGAGGTGGTGCGGGAGTTCCAGGTCGTCACCGCAGGCGGCCGCGCCGAGTTCGGCCGTGCCGGCGGCGGCGTCATCAGCATCGTCACGGAGTCCGGCGGGTCGACGCTGCAGGGCAGCGCGTACGGGTTCCTGCGCGATTCGCGTCTGGACGCGCGCAACGCCTTCGCCGCGCAGCGTGAGCCGATGTCGCAGGAGCAGTTCGGCGTGACCGCCGGGGGGCCGGCTGGCCGCTGGTTCTGGTTCGGCAACGCCGAGGCCACGCGTGCGGACCGCCAGGCCTTCGTGACGATTGCGCCCGACGCCGTCCAGGCGATCAACGGGGTGCTCGACGGCGCCGGGTACTCCGGTCCGCGCGTCGCGACCGGCTCGGCGCCGACCACCCTCGACACGACGAACGTGTTCGTGCGGGCCGACCGTCCCTGGTCGTCCGGCGACCGCGTCGCCATCCGCTACGGCCTGTACGACGTCGGCAGCGTGAACGCGCGCACGGTGGGCGGGCTGAGCGACGTCTCGCGCGGAACCTCGCTCGATCACCGCGATCAGACGCTGGCGCTGAGCTACGTGCGCGCGAGCAGCCGCTGGGCGGTGATCGATCTGCGCGGCGCGGCCACGCGGAGCCGGCTGCGCGCGCCGGCGAACGACCGGGTCGGGCCGGCCGTGAACATCGCCGGTGTCGCCAACTTCGGGACGGCGACCTCGTCGCCGACGGCACGCGATCTCGACACGGTCGAGGTGGCCGGCAGCCTGACCGCCGCGCGTGGCGCGCACGTGCTGAAGGGGGGCTTCGACGTCCTCTACAACCGCGTCGACATCGGGTTTCCCGGCGCGCGGCAGGGGGTCTACACCTTCCCGTCGCTCGCGGCGTTCGAGGCCGGACGCTACACGACGTTCCAGCAGGCGTTCGGCGTGGAGGGGCAGTCGCAGTCGAATCCGAACCTCGCCGTCTATCTCCAGGATGAGTGGCGCGTGCGGCCGGACCTGACGCTCACCGGCGGGCTGCGCTACGACCTGCAGTGGCTGGCCGACCCGGTTCGCACCGACGCCAACAACGTCGGCCCGCGCGTCGGCGCCGCCTGGGCGCCCGGCCGGGGAGATACGACCGTGCGCGCGAGCGCCGGGGTGTACTACGACCGCGTGCCGCTGCGCGCGCTGTCCAACGCGCTCCAGCGCGACGGCGAGCGCTACCGCGTGGCCGTGCTGCCGTTCGGCGCGGCGGGTGCGCCGGCGTTCCCGGCCGTGCTCCACGCGTTCCCCTCGTCGGTGCTGACGGCGATCACCACGATCGATCCCGGCATCGAGAACGGCAGGACGGTGCAGGCGACGGTGGAGGTGGAGCACCGGCTCGACGACAGGCTGTCGTTCAGCGTGGGCTACCTCGGCATGCGCGGGCGGCACGTGATCATGTCGCGCAACGTGAACGTGCCGACGCTGGCGGCTGCCGAAGCCGCTGCGCTGGGAATCCCGAACCTCGGACGGCCGGACCCGCGGTACGGCAACATCGGCCGCTACGAGTCGATCGGCCGCTCGCAGTCGGACGCGCTCGCGGTGGCGCTGCGTGCGGCAACGCCCGTCGGCGATCACCGCCTCGCGTACACGTTCGGGCGCTCGCTGGACGATGCGGGGAACTTCTTCTTCAGCTCGCCGCAGGACAGCTTCGACGTGCGTGCCGACTGGGGACCGTCGGACAACGACCTCCGGCACCGGCTGGTCCTGAGCGGATCCGTCGGGCTCGACGCGGTCGCCGCGCCACTGGCGCCATGGCGCCTTTCGTACGTGTTCACCGCGGCGTCGGCGCCGCCGTTCACGCTGCTGACGGGTACGGATCGCAACCACGACACGAACGTCAACGACCGGCCGGAAGGCGTCGGACGCAACAGCGCGCGGGCGTGGGGCAGCAGCGCGCTCGACGTCCGGCTCTCCTGGCGCGCGCCGATCCGCGGCCGCATGACGCTGGAGGCGCTCGTCGAAGGGTTCAACGTCCTGAACCGCACGAACCTCCGGACGCCGAACACCGTCTTCGGCCCCGGCGCGACGCCGCTGCCGTCGTTCGGGCTGCCGACGGCGGCCGACGATCCGCGCCAGCTGCAGGTGGGAGTCAGGCTGGGGTTCTGATCGGCGCGTGATGCGGTGTGGCCGCCGCGGCGCTGGCCGGTGCTACGGCGCCGGCCAGAGCCACGCCGCTCCGCGCACGCCGCTCGAGTCGCCGTGCACCGGCGGGACGAGCCGGACTGCGACGCGATCCGAGAAGACGTACTGCTCGAGCAGCCGCGGGACGGTGTCGTACAGCATCCGCACGTTCGATACGCCGCCACCGAGCACGATCACGTCGGGGTCGAGGACGTTGACGACCGTGGCGAGTCCGCGCGCCATGCGGTCGGCGTAGCGCCGGAGCGCCTCGCAGGCGGCCGCCTCGCCGGCCTCGGCGCGGGCCACGACCTCGGGCGCCACAATCGACCCGGCCTCGAGGCCCGTATGCTGCGCGTAGTCGCGCGCGAGTCCGGGACCGGAGAGGAAAGTCTCGAGACAGCCCGTCTTGCCGCAATAGCACGACGGCCCGGGCCGCTCGTCGTCGCGAGGCCAGGGGAGCGGGTTGTGCCCCCATTCGCCCGCGATGGCGTTTGGGCCGGTCAGCACCTGCCCGCCGACCACCACGCCGCCGCCGCATCCCGTGCCCACGATGACGCCGAAGACGACGGCGGCGCCAGCCGCGGCGCCGTCGCTGGCTTCGGAGAGCGCGAAGCAGTTGGCGTCGTTTGCCAGGCGCACGGGACGGCCGAGCCGCGCGGCGAGATCGCGGTCGAGCGGGCGGCCGTTCAGCCAGGTGGAGTTCGCGTTCTTGACGAGGCCGGTCGCCGGCGAGATCGCGCCCGGCATGCCGATGCCGACCGTGGCCGTGCCGCCGATGGCGGCTTCCGCCGCGCCGACCAGCGACGCGATGGCCTCGAGGGTGCCGTCGTAGTCGCCGCGCGGGGTCGCGACGCGGCGCCGGAAGGGAATGCGGCCGCTGGCGTCGAGGACGATTGCCTCGACCTTCGTGCCGCCCAGATCGATGCCGATGCGCATGCGACGTGGCGGGGCGTGGGTCAGGCGCGCAGGATGTCGATGAGCGCCTGCGTGAAGACGGGGATGTCGTCCGGCTTGCGGGCGGTGATGACGGGGCCGTCGACGACCACGGGCTTGTCGACGTAGAGGCCGCCGGCGTTCTTGACGTCGATCGCGATCGACGGCCAGCAGGTGACCGTGCGCCCGCGCAGCGCGTTGACGGAGATGAGCAGCTGCGGCCCGTGGCAGATGGCGGCCACCGGCTTGTTGCCCGCGATCATGTCGCGGACCAGGTCGACCATCGCGTGCCGCATGCGCATGCGGTCGGGTGCGTGCCCGCCCGGGACGATCAGCGCGTCGAACTGCGCGGCGCGCGCCTTCCCGGCGGCGAGATCCGCGACGACCGCTGCCCCCCGCTTGCCCGTGTAGGTCGCGCCGGCCGCGGGGCCCACCAGCACGACCTCGAAGCCCGCGTCGCGCAGCAGCTGCGCCGGGCCGGTGACTTCGCTGTCCTCGAATTCCTCCTCGACGAGGATGGCAATCCTCCTGCTCATGCCGTCGAGTCTACCGCACTCGAGGCGGCGCCTTGCAGGCCCGGGGTCATAATGACAGGATGGCCAACCGACTCGCCCGCGAGAAAAGTCCGTACCTGCTCCAGCACGCGCACAACCCCGTCGACTGGTATCCGTGGGGTGAGGAGGCGTTTGCCCGCGCGCGGGCGGAGGACAAGCCGATCTTCCTGTCGATCGGCTACTCGACCTGCCACTGGTGCCACGTCATGGAGCACGAGTCGTTCGAGGACCCGGCGATCGCCGAGATGCTCAACCGGGACTTCGTGCCCGTGAAGGTGGACCGGGAGGAGCGGCCCGACATCGACCGGGTGTACATGACGTTCGTGCAGGCGACCACCGGCTCGGGGGGCTGGCCGATGAGCGTCTGGCTCACGCCCGATCTGAAGCCGTTCTTCGGCGGCACGTACTTCCCGCCCGACAACCGCTACAACCGGCCCGGCTTCATGGACGTGCTGCAGGCGGTGTCGCGCGCCTGGCGGGACGAGCGCCCGCGCATCGAGCAGTCGGCCGAGTCGGTGGTCGCCAGCCTGCGCGAGGCCGCGACGTCGGCGCCCGGCGGCGGCACGATCGCGGGCCCGGACGCGCTCACGCTCGGTGTCGCCGGATTCGCCCAGCAGTTCGACCGGCGGCACGGCGGCTTCGGCGCGGCGCCGAAGTTCCCGCGCCCGAGCGAGCTGCTGTTCCTGCTGCGCGAGCACGCCCGGACAGGCGACGCGGTCCCGCGGGAGATCGTCCTGTACACACTGCAGGCGATGGCGCTCGGCGGCATGCGCGACCATGTCGGCGGCGGCTTCCATCGCTACTCGGTCGACGCCGAATGGCGCGTGCCGCACTTCGAGAAGATGCTGTACGACCAGGCGCAGCTCGTGGTCGCCTTCCTGGAGGCGGCGCAGGCGTCGGGCAACCGGTTCTACGCCGACGTCGCCGAGGACACGCTGCGCTACGTCGCGCGCGAGATGACGCATCCGGACGGCGGCTTCTACTCCGCGGAGGACGCCGACAGCGTGCCGCCCGAGGACGCCCAGACGGGCGGCGAACATCCGCACAAGGTCGAGGGCGCGTTCTACGCGTGGCGCGCGCAGGAGCTGCGCGACCTGCTCGGCGACGACTACGCGGTGTTCGCGGCCCGGTACGGCATCGAGGAGCAGGGCAACGCGCCGTTCGATCCGCAGGGCGAGTTCACCGGGAAGAATCTCCTGTACACCGCGCGCAGCCTCGACGAGGTCGCGTCGCAGACGGGGCGAGCGCCCGAGGAGGTCGACGAGGCGCTGGCGCGCGCGCGGATGACGCTGTTCGGTGCGCGGCTGGAGCGGCCGCGGCCGCACCTCGACGACAAGGTCCTGGCGGCGTGGAACGGCCTCATGATCGGCGCGTTCGCGCGCGCCGCACGCGTGCTCCGGGCGGAGGCGTTCGGGCTGGCGGACGGCGCGCCGGCGCATGCCGCCGCGGCCGAGCGGGCCGCGCGCTTCGTCCAGGAGACGCTGTGGGACGCCGATCGCGGCGTGCTGCGCCGGCGCTTCCGCGACGGCGAGGCGGCCATCGACGGGTACGCGGAGGACTATGCCGCGATGACGTGGGGGCTGCTCGAGCTGTTCCAGAGCACGGGCAATCCCGAGTGGCTCCGCTGGGCGGACGAACTGCAGCAGCGGTTGGACGAGCGTTTCTACGATCCAGCCGACGGCGCGTGGTTCAGCACGACCGGCGACGACCCGGACGTGCTCGTCCGCCACAAGGAGGACTACGACGGCGCCGAACCCTCGCCGACGGCGGTGGCGCTCCTCAACCTGCAGGTCTTCACGCATCTGCGAGACGAGGAGGCGAGGCGCACGCGGATCGAACAGACGCTGGCGCGGTTCGGGCCGCGCCTGGGCGAGTACGCGCGCGCCGTGCCCCTGGTCATGGCGGCGCTGAGCGCCTGGCACGCGGGAATCGGCCAGGCGGTGATCGCCGGCGAGCCCGACGGCGACGCCGCCGTTCTGCATCGTGAGCTGGCGGCGCACTATCGTCCGTTCCTCGTCACGATTCCGGTCACCGACGCGGCGCGCGAGGCGCTGGCCCGTGAGCTGCCGCTCCTCGCGTCGATGGAGCGGATTGACGGCAAGGCCGCCGCGTATCTGTGCGAGAACTTCACGTGCCAGGCGCCGGTCACCGGACCGGGCGAGCTTCGGGAGCTGCTGACCGTTGGAGCTGGAAAGGTGTAGGGCAGGGGCCAGGGGCCAGGGGCCAGAGGTCAGGCCAGTTGACGCATCTGCAGGTGCGACGAGCGCACGATCCCCGTCGACCCGATGCTGGACGGCGGTGGTAGAATCCGCCCGTGCAACTCGAGATTGATGTCTGGCTTCGGGGTACCGACTACGCGACAACGGACCGGGTGGATGTGCCGCTCGGGCCGCCGCGCGGCTGGAGTGAAGAGGACGTGCGGCAGCTCCTGACGGCGCTGCTGCGGGCGCTGGATCGAGCGCAGAATACGGATGCCGACCCGGATCGGTCCGTCGCACTGCGCGGATTCAGCTGGATCGTCAGCCCCATGGACGACGGGTACACCGTCGCGGTGGAGATCCAGCTCGGCGCCGCCGTGGCGGGCCCGTTCGACGTCGACCAGACCGAGCTGGAAGGACTGATCACGCGGATCGTCGCGCAGGATCGTCTGCCGCGCGGGGGCGCGCCGTCGGTGCACTGATGCACGAGTCCGAGATCATGCCGCTGCGGGGCGAGGCGGTCACGCTGTGGCGTCTCGCGCGCGACCGCGAGCTGCTGCACTGCTTTCTCGTCGAGCCGCCGCTGGGGTTCTGGTTGGCGATCGAGCGGGCGGGTGAGCTGGTGTTCAGCCAGACCTACAGCGAGCTCGAGATGGCGCTGCTGCGGGCCGAAGGCCTGAAGTCGCCGCTGCTCGTGGCGGGCTGGACCGAGGTCGGGGATCACTGATCGCCGCTGCGCCGCCCGCCGCGCGCCCGCGCGGCCGCCGTTCGTTCTCATGCCGGGGTGGCGAAACTGGCAAACGCAGCGGACTTAAAATCCGCGGAGGGTCACCCCCTCGTGCGGGTTCGACTCCCGCCCCCGGCACCAGCACGTCGCCGGCACCGCGCTGAATATCGCCGCTGAGAAGCCGGGTGTGACCTGATCCGACCTGATCCGACCTGATCCGACCTGATCCGACCCGACAGACCTGATCCGACCAGAGATCTCAGGTCAGCAGCCGTCCCGCGACCGTGAAGTAGAACAGCAGCGTGCCGAGATCGGTCAGCGCGAGCACCATCGGGCCGGCGGCGATGCGCGGGTCGGCCTTCGCCGCGCGCAGCAGAGTCGGAATCAGCACGCCCAGCGAGCACGCGTAGAGCATCGACAGCGTGATCGCGAACGCCAGCACGCCGCCAACCGCCGCATCCCCCTTCCACAGGAACGCCGTGCCGCCGACCAGCAGGCCGCACCCGGCGCCCAGCATGACCGCCGTCGCCATCTCCTTGAGCAGCTGCCGTCCGAAGTGCCCCCACTGCACCGGCCCGTCGTGCAGGTTCTGCAGCATCAGCGTCACCGACTGGATGCTGACGCTCTCGGCCAGCGCCAGGACGACGGGAATGAACAGCGCCAGCACGACGACGACCGCGAGCAGCCCTTCGTAGAAGCCCGCCAGCAACGCACACAGCAGGCCGCCGGTGACGTTGCAGAGCAGCCACGGGAAGCGGTCCTTGAACGACGTCCACGGCGTGCGCCCCTCGGTCGCGTGCACGCCGATGATCTGGAAGATGCCGTCGAAGGACTGCCGTGCCATCGACAGCACGTCCTCCGTGAAGAGGCTGACGTCGACGACCCCCAGCAGCTTCCCGCCGTCGCCGACGACCGGGAACGCGAGGAAGCGCCGGTTGACGAAGTACTCGGCCGCGACGAGCACCGTCGCCCAGTGCGGGATCGCGACGACGTCCCGGATCATCACGTTCGCGACCGGCGTCTCGGGGTCTGCCGTCAGCAATCGGCGGATCGGCACCACGCCTTCGAGCCGCCCGTCGGCGTCGACCACATAGCAGTAGAGGATGATCTGGGTGGCCGGCAGCGCCCGCGCGCGTTCGATCGCGGTGTGGATGGTGTCGGTGGGAGCCAGTGTCAGCGCTGCGGGTTGAACGTAGCGCTCGATGGGGTCGTGCAGGTGGTCGGAGGCGATGGGCGCCGTCCGTGAGTCCGGGGACCGCTGAAGCCCGTCCTGGGTGATGGTCACGCGCCATCAGCGTAGCGCATCCGGGCCGCGCCTATAATGACTTTGCATGTGGCTGTCGTTCCCCGGGGGGACCATCCGCGACTGGCGCCTCGGTGACGCCACGGCCCTGGCCCGGCACGCCAACGATCGCCGCGTCTGGGCGAGCCTGCGCGACCGTTTCCCGTATCCCTACACCCTCGAGGACGCCATGGCCTGGGTCCGGCACTGTGCCCGGCTGGTGCCCGCGACCGATTTCGCCATCGAGATCGACGGCGAGGCGGTCGGCGGCATCGGCATCGTCCTGCGGTCGGACGTCGAGCGCGTCGATGCCGAGCTCGGGTACTGGCTCGGCCAGCGATGCTGGGGCCGCGGCGTGATGACGCGGGCGGTCGGCGCCTTCGTCCCGTGGGCGCTCGAGCGCTTCCACCTCGCGCGCATCCACGCCTTCGTCTTCGACTTCAACGTCGCGTCCGCGCGCGTGCTGGAGCGCAACGACTTCGCCCTCGAAGGGCGGCTGCGGCAGAGCGCGTTCAAGGACGGGCGCCTGATCGATCAGCTGCTCTACGCGCGAATCAAGGAAGACTGGAGGCCGTAGTGAGACTGGCCTCAGGCTCCGAGTCTCCGGAGCCTTCGACCGGAGTCGGCTGTGGGCTCCGGGCTTGCTGACGGGTTCAGCGCTGCAGGAGTCGCCAGATGCGAGTCAACCGCTCGGTCCCGCCCTGCACCGTCATCCCGGTGCTCATCTACCCCGATCCCGGTGCAGCAGCCGAGTGGCTCTCCAGGGCGTTCGGCTTCACTGTCCGGTTGCGGATCGCGAATCACCGCATCCAGATGAAAGCGGGAGACGGCTGCGTCACCCTCGCCGAAGGCACGGTCGCGCCGAACAACTCCCACATCGTCCAGGTCCGGATCGAGGATGCCGACGGGCACTGCGAGCGCGCGCGGCGGAACGGAGCCATCATCCTGACCGAGCCGACGACCCATTCCTACGGCGAGCGCCAATACAACGCGCAGGACTTCCACGGTCACCGCTGGGATTTCACCGAGACGATCACCGACGTCGCTCCGGAGGACTGGAGCGGCGGTGCGTATCGTCTCGAGTGAACCGGGCCGGGTTTCGATTCCGGTCCGCGCGGACTACGGCCGCTCGCGACCCGACAGATAGGTGAGCCAACGCTGCGCCAGCAGCGGCACGGGCCGGCGCGCGTCTTCGAAGCGCAGCGTCAGCGAGCGCAGGTTCGCGACGGCATCGGCGCGATTGCCCGGCGGGCGGCTGGCGAGATCCGCGAGCGCCAGCCGGAGCGCGAGGTCGAGCGCGTCGGCGTCGACGTCGGGCCGATCCAGCCACGGGCGCAGCCGCTCGAACGCGTCGCGCAGATCGCCGGTCGCCGCGCGCGCCAGCGTCGAACGGATCACGAAGCGGTAGTCGTCCGGCCACTTCTGCGCCGCCTCCTCGACGATGTCGATGGCGGCGTCGGTGTCGCCGAGGCGGAGATAGCCGTCGACGAGCAGCTGGAAGATCTCCGGCGACGTGTCGTCGCCGGCCAGCGAGGTCTGCCACGCGCCGACGGCCTCGCGGCCGCGTCCGCCCGCCGCATAGCACGCACCGAGATAGAAGACGCCGGGCAGGAAGTCGGGGGAGAGGCGCACCGCCGCGCGCATCTGCTGCGCCGCCGCTTCGAGGTCGCCGGCCTTGTAGAGCGCGAGCCCGCGCAGGAACGTCGCGAGCACGGAGGAGCGCGACTCCGGCGTGCCGCGCTCGAGCGAGTCGAGCTTGCCCTCGGCGACCGCGTCGGCCGCGACGCGCGCCGCCTCCGGCGCGTTGGCGTCGAGCGCCTTCGCGCGCGCGAGGGCCGGCGCGAGCAGCTCCGGCTGCAGCACCTGGTCCGGTGAGAACCGGCCGACACGGGACGCGAGATCCCGCTTGAACTCGTGGCCGGCGGGCACCGCCTGTATCAGGCGGAACGGCCGCGACTGGATCGCGGGACGGCCGCCGCTCGAGACCACCGCCCGCGCCCAGTAGTCTCCCGGCGGCAACAGCCCGACGGGCAGCAGCGTCTGCGCCGCGAGCCGTCCAGGCTCCTTCGTCTCGAGCACCTGCGCCTCGATGGAGCTGATGGCCGGTCCGGTCTCGGACTCGGCGACCTCGATTCGCACGCGGGCGGCTTTGGCGGCGTCGCCGTTCTCCGGATAGAGCTCGACATAGGCGCCGAACAGTTCGCGGGCAATGGTCGCATCCGCGACCAGCTGCACCGTGGACGAGGTCTCACCGTTTGCCGGTGTGAGCATCAGGTCGGCGACGCCGAGATCGCCGGTGCTGGCGATGGACGCCTCCAGCCGGTGCTCGACGCTGCCGCCGCGCCCGGTCGAATCGAGCGCTGCCAGCCGCAGCCGGTAGCGCCCTGCCGGAACCTGCGCCGTCGTCGAGACGCCGAGCGGCGCCGGCTCGGTGTCTTCGATCGGCCTGGCGTTGTACTGCTCGAACGAATCGGCCAGGATCCTGCCGCGCTCGTCGAGCAGCAGGTAACCGAGCGCGACCTGCTCGGGCGCGGTCGCGCCGCGGCCGAGCTCGGCGGTGATGACGAGGCGCACGTCAGGAGTGTGCGGCGTGCGCAGGCTGTAGGTGGTCACCTTCAGCGGCAGCTCGGTGGCGAAGACGGGCTGGCGGATGAGCAGTGCCAGCCGCTGTTCCGGTGTCAGCGACTCCCGCGGAGTGCGGTCCATCGTGAACTCGCTGCGGGCGCGCACGCTGACCTTCGGCCGCCGTACGCGGATCTCGATGCGATGCGACTTGCCGTCGCGGTCGCGCTCGGTGGGCTCCGCGCTGAGCAGGTAGTAGGCCGCCATCTCGCGGGCGATGCGGGCGAAGACGTTGCTGCCCGAACCGACCGACGTGAACAGGGCGCCGCGCGTGGCCCCGGCGAGATTCGCCAGACCGTCGCGCACGAGATTGCGATCCTGCATCATGCTGGGCGAGCTGCGCTGCCGCGAGGCGTCGCCGATGATCGTCTGATCGAGATGCAGCGCGTACAACGTCGTCCGGGCCGAGGCGGCGAGGCGGGCAATCTCCGGGATCTGGAGCGCCTGCTCCGGCAGCGGCAGGCCCTCGGAGATCCAGACGACGGTCTTCGGCGCGTCCACCTGGCGGAAGGCGCGGAGCAGGTTGCGGAGCACGCGCAGCGAGTTGTCGCCGCGCTGCCGGTACGCGACGGCATCCATGCGGGCCTGGCTGAGGATGCCGGCCCGGCAGAGCTCGCGTCCGAGCTCGTCGCGCTCGTCGGCGCACTCCCGCACGTACACGCGGCTGAATGCCCCGTCGTCGCCGTCATCGATCCCGAAGGCCTCGGAGATGCCGACGTTGTATTCACCGCGCTGGCGGAGGTCGCCGCGGCCGACCACCTGTTCGAGCGCCTTGCGGACCTGTTCGCGGTCGTGCGTGAAGTCGATGTGCACGCCGTTCGGGAAGGCGAGCACGCCGACCTGATCGGCGTCGCTCAGCTCGTCGAGGAACTGGGTGGCCGCGTGGCTCGCCTCGCGCCCGGCGCCCGATCCGATGCCCTCGAGGTCGAAGACGATCAGGACCAGGCGGCCGCCGATCAGCGTCTCGTTCGTGGAGAACGGCAGCTCCCGTGCCGATGCCTCCTCGATCGTCCGCTCGCGCGGCGCCTGCCGGATGAACTCGGCCGACACCACGGTGCGGGGCTCGCCGTCCACGAGCAGCTCGAAGTCGGCGGCGGTCAGGTTGGGGATGGGATGGCCGGAGTCGTCCACGACCGTCGCGTCGATGGCGATGAGCTCGGTCCCCGTCCGGAAGGTCGGCTGCGACGGGGCCGCGGGATCCTGCGCAGCCGGAGAGACGACCGCACAGAGCAGGAGAGCGATGGCCGCCAGGATCTTCTGCATGACTCGCCCCATTGTGTGACCGACGTCAGCGAAACACACCTCACAGCCGACGGCCGTCGTGATTCGGCCCCTTCAGCGAGACCGGATGGCCAGCCGGAACGGGCGCGTCCGCACCACGGACGACCCGGCGGCGGTCACGACGGCGCGGGCGACGTAGTTGCCCGGAGGAAGCGCATCGACCGGGAGCAGCACGTGGGCGGCCAGGCGCCCCTGTTCCCGGGTCGGGATCACCCGCGCGTCGGCTGCGGCGAGCGCGGGACCCGATTCGGCCTCGGCAATCTCGAGCCGGACACGTGCCGCACGTGCAGCGGCGTCCGTCCGCGGGTACAACTCGAGGTATCCGGCGAAGGGGAGCGTCGCGATATCGACGTCGGCCAGCAGCTGCACCGAGCGTCCGCCTCCCTGATTGCCTGCCGGCGAAAGCACGAGATCGGCCACGTCCATATCGCCTGCGGAGGCCAGTCGTGCGCTGACCGGGTGCTCGACGCTGCCCGCGCGCCCGTCACTGTCCAGGACGGCCAGCCGCAGCCGGTACTCGCCGGGCGGCACCTGGGCCGTCGTCGAGATGTGCAGGGGAGCCGGACCCGCCGTGCCGGTGGGCGTGGCGCGGTACTGCTCGAAGGCGCTCGCGATCACCTTGTCGTCGTGGTCGAAGATCACGAACCCCATGGCCGCCGTCCGTGGCGAGTTCCCGCGCCCGAACTCGGTCGCGATGACGAGCCGGACGTCGCGCGATCCTGGGGCACGCATGTTGTAGGTCGCCACCTTGATGGGCAGCTCGACGGCTGCGACCGGCTGGCGGATGAGCAGCGCCAGCCGCTGTTCGGGTTGCAGCGTCTGCGCGGCGTCGTGCAACGTGAACTCGCGGCGTGCCCGCACGGTCACGCCGGGCCGGCGCACGCGGACGTCG
>CAYUPN010000023.1:33866-43110 GCA_964446605.1 uncultured Bifidobacteriaceae bacterium
CGTGAACTCGCGGCGTGCCCGCACGGTCACGCCGGGCCGGCGCACGCGGACGTCGATCCGGTGCGTCCTGCCGTCCCGATCGGCAGGTTCGGGTTCGACGGTCAGCAGGTAGTAGGCGCTCATCTCGCGCGCGATCCGGCCGGCGGCATCGCCGGTGCCGATGGCGGTGAACAGGGCGCCGCGCGCCGCGCTCGCGATGGTCGCCAGTCCTTCCCGCAGCACGTTGCGGTCGCTCAACACCCTGGCCGATGGCCGCTCGCGCGAGGCCTCGCCTCCGGCCGCCCCCTCGAGATGCAGCGCGTACAGCGTGGTGCGGGAGGCCGCGGCCAGACGCGCGACTTCGGCCGGCTCGGCCCGATGATCGTCGAGCGGCACGCCGCCGGATATCCAGATGATGGTCTTCGGCGCCTCGATCTGCGTCAGCGACCCGAGGAGGTTCCGCAGCGTGGCGAAGAGCGCGTCGTTGCGTGCGCGCAGCGTGACCGCGGTTGCCGAGGCCAGCGTCTCGACCTCCGCCCGGCACATCTGGAAGCCGATGGGATCGCGCTTGAAGCTCTCGCATTCCCGGGCGACCACGGCCTCCAGCGTGCCAGGCTCCCGGCGCTCGATTTCGATGGCCTCGTAGAGACCGACGGAAAAGGGGCTGTGGAACGCCTGCGTGCGCCTCGGCGCGATGCCGCTCACGGCCTCGCGCACGCGCGCGCGGTCCGTCGTGAACTCGACCCGCGGTCCGTTCGGGTAGGCGAGCACGCCGATGCGATCGGTCTCGCTGAGCTGGTCGAGCAGACGGAACGCAGCCTGCCGCGCCTCGCGGGCGCTCTCGGCACCGATGCCCTCGAGGTCGAACACGAACAGCACCAGCCGTTCCGCGGCCCCACCCTCGTTGGTGCTGTAGCCGAGGCGCTGCACCGTCCCGGCGGTGATGTCCGGCTCCCCCGGCGCCAGGCGGACCAGCTGCGCGGAGACGAGCCGGCGCGGTGTGCCGTCGACGTTCACTTCGAAATCGGCCGCCGTCAATCCGGCCACGGGAGCCCCCCGGTCGTCGACGACCGCCGTGTCGACGGCGATCAGCTCGACGCCGGCACGAAACGTCGGTTGCGGGGAAGAGGGGGTCTGGCTGGCCGGTGAGGCGGACGCCGTCACGATCAGCCCGAGGGCCATCAGGATGTGGCGCACTGGAGGACTCGTGCGCCGCTGCGCGGGGCAGGGCGCGGCATGCGACGGCCGGGTGGGACGGTCGCCACGGCGATCGTTGGACACGGCTGCGCCGGACAGGCGATGGCGCGCTGATCCTGAACCCGACCGGTCCTGCACGTCAACCTCGATCAATCCGGGGCCCTGCGCGACGTGTCCGGGCGGGCCTCCGATCCGGCCTTCTCCCTGGCCGCGCGATACCCCTGCCGATGCCGGACCTTGTACGACCCGCCGGTCACGTCGACCTGAATCCGGCGCCACGTGCCGTCGCGGCGATCGTTGGAGGACGCATACGACAGCAGGTACTGGTTCGACAGCTCCTCGACGATGTCGGCGAAAACCGCTTCGAGCTCGTCCACGCGATCGATGAGGAACGAGCGGCCACCGCTCATCGTCGACATCTGTGCCAGCACCTGGGCGAGCGCGTGATCCCGCACGCTCCGGCCCAGCCCGATCGTGTAGAT
This sequence comes from uncultured Bifidobacteriaceae bacterium, assembly GCA_964446605.1. Classification (GTDB taxonomy): domain Bacteria; phylum Acidobacteriota; class Vicinamibacteria; order Vicinamibacterales; family JAENWD01; genus JAENWD01. The sequence goes on from CAYUPN010000023.1 coordinate 35,525, forward strand.
GGTCGCGTCGCTCGTTTCCAGCCGGCTCTGCACCCGCTGGAGCGTGGCCACCGAGTTCTGATCCTCGCCGTCGCTGAAGACGACCAGCGCGCGGCGCCCCGGCTGGCGTCCGACGGTGTTCAGGGAGAAGAGAATCGCGTCGTAGAGCGCGGTGCCTCCCCACGGCGCCAGACGGTCGACGGCCCTGATCCGCGCGGCGGGATCCACCGACCGCCGCGCGAGCGTGAAGATGATGTCGTTGAACGCGAGCAGACTGACCTGGTCGGATGGCCGCAGGGCGTCGAGGAACGTCCGCACCGCGGTCTTCAGCGTCGGCATCGCGTCCGTCATGCTCTGGCTGACATCGATGGCCACCACCAGTTCGAGCGGCACGTTCTCGCCGGCGAAGGCGGTCAGGCGCTGGACCACATTGTCTTCGCGGACCCGGAACCGATCGCGGGTCAGCCCCTTCACGAACTGTCCCTGGCCGTCCGTGACCGTCGCGGTCACCTGGACGACCTCCACTTCCACCGACTCGGTGTAGCCGGCGCTGCGGGTTCGCGTGGTCGCGACCAGCCGTTCGCCGTTCATCAGCGTGGCGACCGCGCGGATGACGTGCTCGCGGATGCCCGCGCCGGCATCCCATCCGCATTCGAACGGCGCGCTGACGACGGTGCACACGCTGCGGCCGTCCGCGAAGAACGTGACCTGACGGACCTGATCGGGACGTCCCGTGCGCACCCTGAGCAGCACCGGGCCCGTGACATAGCTGTCGGGCGCCGGCGAGACGATCACGAGCTGGGGACCCTCCTGTGCGTCTGCGGAAATCGTCGCGCACAGGAGGGCCAGCAGGAGCAGCCCGGCCAGACGCGTCGGGGAGCGACGCGACGCGGGCGCCAGTCGCCAGCGCGTCATTGCTCGACGGCTCCCGATGGCGCGGTCGCCGGGATGAGCGGTCCGCCGGCGGTCAGCGCCGCGACGTAGTCCTCGAAGCGATCCTCCGCGAGCGTCCGCGCGCCGCGCGCCAGCGCGTGCCAGTCGTCGAGGTGGGCGGGGCGTGTGTGGTCGAGCGCGTCCTGCATGGCTGCGGCGAGCACCGCGCGCGTGAGCGCGACGGGCAGTTCATATTGCACCAGGAGCTCGACGACGCGCAGCTTGAGATCCGGGAGGCGTGTCGGAAGCAGGCCGGAGCCGGCACGTCCCATGTAGCGCTCCAGCGCCGGAGGGAACGGAAGCTCCAGCCGCAGGGCGCCCGTGAGCGCCGTCGAAGCGGCGCCCCAGGCGTCGGACAGCGAATCCTCGCGATCCCGCCCGAGCAGCAGCAGCTCCGTCATCAGCAGCAGGTCGGCGGCCTCGTCGGGCGCGTGCGCCGCGGCCCAGACGGCCGCTTCGCGCCGGGCGCCCTCGAGCCCGAGCTCGTCGACGCGGTCGATGACGGCCGACGTCGACGCGAGCGCGCGCCCCCTGGTGATCCAGGTCGCCAGTCGGTTCCCTTCCTGCTGCGCGAGCGCCGCCGGGTCGGTGAGCACCAGGGTGGTCACGAACGCCTGCCGATCGACGTCGACCAGCGTCGGCTGCCGCTCCGGCAGGTCCATGCGGGTGCGGCGCAGGGTGAACCGGCCGAGCCCGATGTCGAGCGCGAGCAGCGAGCCCGCCATGTGCCACGGGTTCCCGCCACCGGACGTCTCGACGGCAAGCGTCCACGGCGCGCGCGCGCGCTCGGCCGGTATGCGCAGGGCGAGCCCGTAATCATGCCGCCGGGCGACGTTGCCGGCCAGGAAGATCGTGCCGTCCGGATCGCCGAGATACAGCGCGTAGACGAGTGACGTCAGCACATCCGCGAGCGCCGCGCTCCGTGCCAGACGCAGACGTTCGGCGATCGCGGCGGCCTCGTGGACGCGGGATTCGGTGGTGATGCGGCGTGTGTCCCGGAGCGCCTCGCCCACGAGGCCCTGAATCGGAACGGGCGGCAGATTCCCGCGCCGCTCGCCGAACTCGATGGGCTCGAGCACGTCGACGACCGCCGACAGTGCGGCTTCGGCGTCCCGCACGGCGTCCAGATCGGCGGCGGCCTCGAGCGCGCGGCCGGCGCGTCCCAATGCGAGCACGGTGTCGAGCGTGTTGCCCCCCTGCCGGCGGCGGACCTCCGTGAGGCGTTGCAGCTCCGGCGCCGCCGTGTCGAGCCGGTAGTGATGGCCTTCCCAGGAGACCGGCTGGGACAACGCGGCCTGGGGCGGCGCGCCGAGTCCGGCCAGCGATTCGAGCAGGACCGCTTCGGCCAGCGCGCCAACGGCAGGGTCGTAACCGGCTGCCGGCAGCAGATGCTGCCGGAGCCAGCCGTCGATGTCCTGGCCGTATCGGGCGGAGCTCGGGTCCAGTTCCGCCAACGCACCCAGCACGCCTTCGGCGGCGGCCTGCGAAAGGGAGCGCACCCGCAGCAGGTGATCGACCAGCGCAATCGGCGCCTGGAACAGCGCGAGCCGGATCTCGGACAACGCGTCGTTCGACAGGCGGAGCCCGGCGGCACGGACGACGAGACGGCGCAGGACGTCGAAGTCGCGGATCTGCATGCGCTCGAGCACGAGCAGCAGCGCCGGGTGCCGCTCGAACGCTTCCGACGCCCAGAGCGCCTCGCGCGCGTCGGGCAGCCACGTGGATGTCCGAGTCGCGAACGCGAACACCTGCGCGCGCGCCTGGCGCTCCGGCACGGTCCCGCGCGTGAGCGTCTGGAGCAGCCATGCAATCTCGGGCGGCGGGCCAACACCCAGCAGCCGCCACTCATCCGGGATACGCTCGGGCAGGTCGTTCCGGTTGAGGAGCGCGCTCCAGAACCGCTGCGTGCGCCGCGATGGCGCGTCGACGGCCGACACCATCGTCAACAGCAGCGCCGGGTCCGCAGGCGCGCGTTGGAACGGGTAATCGCGAGGCCGCCAGCCGCGCTCGGTGCTCGCGAAGATCCGGTACACGTCCTGCGCGGCCCTCGAGGCGGCCGCGGGCGACAGGTCGAGTCCCAAGACGAGCCGCAGGTCCGGTTCCCAGATGCGGGAGGCCGCCTCGACGAAGTACGCGAAGCGCCCGTCGTCCTTTCCGAGCAATGTGTCCAGGGCCCGCTCGACATCGCCGAGAGGGGCGCCCAGGAGCTGCTCCCATGCGGCGGCGAACTCGCTGCCGCCCGGCAGCTGCAACCGGCCGTCGCGGATCGCAATCGCCGCGCCGAAGGCCGCGAACACTGCCGCGTGCCGGTCGCGCACGCGGTCGAGCAGCGCAGGACTGGCCTGCAGCGCCGTGCGTGTCCCGGCATCCATCGAGGCCAGGCCGTAGCAGAGCAGGGCCGTGCGGCGATCGCGCAGCACCGCGATGAGGAGACGGTCGTCGGGGACCTCGCGTCCGAGCAGCCGGCGAAGGGAGTCGGGGTCGAGCGGCACGGGGACGCGTTCGGGTTCGCCGTCCGGAGGCGCCTCGAGGAACTGCTGGAGCAGCCGTGCCGCTGCCGGGTCGGGCTGAGGCCCGGGATGCAGCACCCGGACCAGCTCCGTCACCACCAGCGCCCGCGGCAGGTCGGGGGACATGCCCAACGCCGGCAGCAGGACCGTCCGCCCGCCCGGGAGCGGCAGGTCGCTCCAGCCGTCCGGCGCCGGTTGTGCCGCCGATGCAGTGGCCGCAAGGAGTACGAGCAACGCCGTCCACCCCGTCGCAATCGTGCGTCGCGTGCTTGCCCCCATCGCCTGTGCCACTATAGTCGGGACTTCCTCCACCCGCACGACACCATGGACCTCCTCCAGACCGAGCTCTTTGCCATCGACGACGAGGAACGGCTGTTCATCTCCCCGGTCATCACGGACTGGGGCGTCCTGCACGCGCGGGGGATAGAGGTCGTGATCGACCTGGAGGGAGACCTGGACGCAGGGGTGTCGACCCGTCCGGGCCACATGCTCTACGTGTACCACCACATCTACGACGAGGACCTGCCGGACGTTGCGCGCATGCAGGCGCTGGCGATGATGGCGGCGCATCTGATCCGGAGCGGCCAGAAGGTGCTCGCGCACTGCAGCATGGGCTTCAACCGCTCGGCGCTGCTCGCCGGGTTGATTCTCGTGGAACTGGGCTACGACGGCGCGGGCGCCGTCGAGCGGCTCCGGACACGGCGTCCCGGTGCGCTGTTCAACGAGCGCTTCGCGGAGTACCTCGCCTCGCTGCCCAGGCGGCTGCCGGGAGAGGGGTTCAAGGGATAGTTCGAACTGCCTCCCTGACCCTGATCCCTGGCCCCTGGCCCCTGGCCCCTCCCTGGCTCCTGGCCCCTGGCCCCTGCCCCCCTGGCTCCTGCCCCCTGGCCCCTGCCCCCTGAAATCCGACCTCTGTTAAGCTCCCCGGCATGACCATGACCCGACGTACGCTTCTCGGCACCGGCCTGGCGGCCCTGGCGCCGGCGGTCGCGCCGCGGACGCTCGCGGCGCAGGCGGCACCGGCGAAGTCCCGGCAGGCCGGCGGCCGCATCAAGCTGGCCGTCTCGACCTACTCGTACTGGCATTTCCGGGGCGAGCGCTATCCGGTGGAGCGCGTGATCGAGGATGCCGCCCGCCTCGGCTTCGACGGCGTCGAGATCCTCCACCGCCAGATGACCGACGAGAGCCGGCCGGCGCTCAACCGGCTGAAGCAGATCGCCTTCCGCAACGCGGTCGACCTGGTGATGCTGTCGATCCACCAGGACTTCGTCGCGCCCGATCCCGCCGAGCGCCAGAAGGACATCGACCACACGATCCGCTGTCTGCAGATCGCCTCGCAGCTCGGAATCCCCTGCATCCGTCTGAACTCGGGCCGCTGGAACACGATCCGCTCCTTCGACGACCTGATGAAGGTCAAGGGCGAGGAGCCGCCGATCGAGGGCTACACCGACGACGACGCGTTCCGGTGGGTGATCGAGTCGATCGAGAAATGTCTGCCGGTGGCGGAACGCGAAGGCGTCGTGATGATGATCGAGAACCACTGGGGCCTGACGACGAAGCCGGAGAACGTGCTGCGCATCCACAAGGCCGTGAACTCGCCGTGGCTCGGCGTCAACCTCGACACCGGCAACTATGCCGGCGACCCGTACGAGGGCATCGCGGTGCTGGCGCCGCATGCGTCGATCGTGCAGGCGAAGACGTACTACGGCGGCGGCGAGTGGTACACGCTCGACCTCGACTATCCGCGCATCGCGAAGATTCTTCGCGACGCCGGGTACAGCGGCTGGGTCTCGCTCGAGATGGAGGGGAAGGAAGCGCCGGAGACGGCGGTGCCGAAGAGCCTCGAAGTCCTGCGGAACGCGTTCGCGTGATCCAACCGGCGCTCCTGCCGCGGACCGACGGTCCGTGAGGCGGGAGCGCCAGCCGGCCACGCATACAGGAGGAGACCGATGCTGCGCGAGTTCAGAGAGTTCGCCGTCCGCGGCAACGTTGTCGACATTGCGGTCGGCCTGGTCATCGGTGCGGCCTTCGGCGCGATCGTGACGTCGCTGGTCTCCGACGTCGTCATGCCCCCGATCGGCCTCCTGCTCGGCGGGGTCGACTTCTCGAATCTCTTCCTGGTGCTGAAGGAGGGGGCCGAGCAGCCGGCGCCCTATGCCTCGCTGGCCGATGCGAAGGCGGCCGGCGCGGTGACCGTCAACATCGGGCTGTTCCTGAACACCATCATCAGCTTCCTGCTGATTGCGTTCGCGATGTTCCTCGTGGTGAGGTCGGTGAACCGGCTGCGCCGCGAGGAGCCGCCCGCGCCGCCTGCGGCGCCCGAGCCGACGCCGCAGGAGAAGCTGCTCGCCGAGATCCGCGACCTGCTGAAATCCGCCACCGCGCGCTGACGGTCCTGCGCTCAGCCGCCCGCCCTGGCGTCCAGCCACCAGCGGACGTCCGACGCGCGGTTGGCGACGAGGGCGGCCGGCAGCTCCGAGGCCGGATTGCCGCGGAGCTCGGCGACGACGTGTGCCTTCCCGGACCCGAAGGCGGCAAACCAGATCTGGCGCGCGGCGGCAAGGGTCTCCATGCCGAGCGACAGCCGCCGGGGCGGTGGCTTCGGCGCGTCCGTGACCGGCACGACCCAGGCGGGATCCGTCAGCGCGGGGTGGCCCGGGAACAGCGAGGCGACGTGCCCGTCCTCGCCCACGCCGAGCAGTGCGAGATCCAGCCGGGGCGGCGTGCCCAGCACGGCCGTGAGATCGCGGGCGGCGCGTGCGGCGGCTTCGGACAGGGGAACGCCTGGTGCGACCAGCGGGTGCAGCGCCGGCCCGGCCGGACCGAGCGGCTCGAGCAGCAGTTCGCGCACCAGCCGCTCGTTCGACTCCGGCGACTCCGGCCCGACGTCGCGATCGTCGGCAAGAAAGATGTCTACCGCGCGCCAGTCGATTGGCACGACGGCGAGGCGCGGCAGCACGGCGTGCGCAACCGATCCGCCGGGCACTGCCAGACTGAAGCGTCCGCGCGCGGCGAGGGCCGCACCGGCAACCCGGATGAGCTCGGCGGCGAGGTGTGCGGCGACTTCGTCCCGCGTCATCCGCTGAGTGTACTCGCCCCCATGCCGCTGCGGACGGCCGGCGAATCGATATGTTATGCTCGCCGGACCCGCTGATCTGAAGGGACCCACGATGCGAGTGGCGCTCGGCGGAGATCACGCCGGCTTTCATCTCAAACAACACCTCATCGGCTGGCTGCGCGATCGCGGCCATGAGGTGCTCGACGTCGGCACGCACTCCACCGAGCCGGCCGACTACCCGGACTTCGCAGAGGCCGTCGGCCGCGCGGTGCTCGACGGACAGGTCGATCGCGGTCTGGTGATCTGCGGCAGCGGCGTCGGCGCCGCGGTCGCCGCCAACAAGCTGCCGGGCATCAGGGCCGGCCTGTGCCACGACACGTACTCCGCCGGGCAGGGCGTCGCGCACGACGACATCAACGTGCTCGTGCTCGGCGCGCGCGTGATCGGCCCGGCGCTCGCCGAGGCCGTCGTCCAGGCGTTCCTCGACGCGACTTTCTCCCATGCGGAGCGGCACGTGCGCCGCCTGAACAAGGTCAAGGCGCTCGAGGCCCGCGCCGCATCGGTCCGTACGCCCGTCACCCGATGAACCCGCTGTTCGACACGTTGCCCCAGCCGCTGCGCGGGGATGTGGCACGTGCGTCGGCCGCCTGGGACGAGGCACGCTCGACCTCCCGCATCTGGGCGCGCGACGCGTCGGTGTGGACCGGCTCCGGCGAGGAGCAGTGGCTCGGCTGGCTCGACGCGCCGGCCGCGATGCCGGCGAGCCTTCCCGATCTGCAGGCGTTCGCCGCGGAGGTGCAGCGCGACGGATTCACCGACGTGCTGCTGCTGGGCATGGGCGGATCGAGCCTGTGTCCCGAAGTGCTGGCCGAGTCGTTCAGCGTGCACGCCGGCCGCCCGCGTCTCCACGTGCTCGACTCGACCGACCCCGACCAGATCCGCGCCTTCGACGCGCGCCTCGATCTCGCGCGCACGCTCGTCATCGTCGCCAGCAAGTCGGGGACCACGCTGGAGCCGTCGATCCTGCAGGCGCATTTCGCCGGACGGCTGGCGGCCGTGGTGGGGGAGCGCGACGCCGGCCGGCATCTCGTCGCGATCACCGATCC
>CAYUPN010000023.1:43210-46700 GCA_964446605.1 uncultured Bifidobacteriaceae bacterium
CGGCCGTGGTGGGGGAGCGCGACGCCGGCCGGCATCTCGTCGCGATCACCGATCCCGGGTCGGCGCTGGAGCAGTCGGCGGCCCGACGCGGGTTCCGGCGGATTTTCCGGGGCGTGCCGTCGATCGGCGGACGCTACTCGGCGCTGTCGCCGTTCGGGCTCGTGCCGGCGGCGGTGATGGGGCTGGACTTGCCGCGGTGGACCGACGCCGCGGCGCAGATGGCAAAGGCGTGCGGGCCGGAGCGCGGCATCGCGGAGAATCCGGGTGCCGCTCTTGGCGTGGCGATTGGCACGGCGGCGCGCCAGGGGCTCGACAAGCTCACGCTGATCGTCTCGCCACGCATTCACGATCTCGGGGCCTGGCTCGAACAGCTGATTGCGGAATCCACCGGCAAGCACGGTCTCGCCGTGATTCCGGTCGACCGTGAGCCGGTCGGCCCGCCCGATGTGTACGGGCCGGATCGGCTGTTCGCCTACATCCGGCTCGAGTCGGATGCCAACGACGAGCGCGACGCCGCTGTCGAAGCGCTCGTGCGCGCGGGCCGGCCCGTGCTGCGCATCGATCTCGAAGACCTGTACGGCCTGGCCGCCGAGTTCTTCCGCTGGGAGTTCGCGACCGCCGTGGCCGGCGCGGTGCTGGGCATCAACCCGTTCGATCAGCCCGACGTCGAGGCGAGCAAGATCGAGACGCGCAAGCTCACGGCGGAGATCGAGCGGCGCGGCGAGCTGCCGCCGGAGACGCCGGCGCTCGTCGACGGCCGGCTCGCGCTCTACGCCGACGCCCGCAACGCGGAGGCGCTGTCGTCGGCGGCACGGGGATCGACGGCGGCGGCGTGGATTGCGGCCCACCTCGCGCGGCTCGGCGCCGGGGGCTACTTCGCGCTGCTGGCCTACGTGCCGATGACCGCCGCGCACGAGCGGGTGCTCACGCGGCTGCGAACCCGCGTGCGCGACACGACGCGCGCGGCCACCTGCGCCGGATTCGGCCCGCGCTTCCTGCACTCGACCGGGCAGGCCTACAAGGGCGGTCCGAACACCGGCGTCTTCCTCCAGATCACGAACGACCCCGCGGAGGATCTGCCGGTTCCCGGCACACGGTACACCTTCGGCGCGGTGAAGGCGGCGCAGGCGCGCGGCGACTTCCAGGTGCTCGCGGACCGCGGCCGCCGGGCGCTGCGGGTCCATCTCGGGCCCGACGTCCAGGCGGGCCTCGAGGCGCTCGACGCGCTGGTGGCCTCCGCGCTCGGCAACCGGTAACCAGGCGGCCCCGCGCCGGGCCTGCCGCGCGCGGCCGCACGGTGCTCACACATGCAGATTGGACTGGTCGGACTGGGACGGATGGGCGCGAACATGGCGCGCCGGCTGATGCGCGATGGCCACGCGTGCGTCGTCACCGATCTCGACGCGTCGGCGGTCGAGCAGCTGGCGCGCGACGGCGCGCGCGGCGCGCAATCGCTCGATGCGCTGGTCGCCGCGCTCACGCCGCCGCGCGTCATCTGGCTGATGGTGCCCGCCGGCGAGCCGACGGAACAGAGCGTGCGGGCGCTCGGCGGAATGCTGGAGCGCGGCGACATCCTGATCGACGGCGGCAACTCGTGGTTCAAGGACGACATCCGCCGGGCAAAGGCGCTGGCGCCGCGCGGCATCGAGTACGTCGATGCGGGCACGAGCGGCGGGGTCTGGGGCGCGGAGCGCGGCTACTGCCTGATGGTCGGCGGGAGTCACGAGGCGTTCGCGCGGATCGAGCCGATCCTGCGGTCGCTCGCACCCGGCGAGTCGGGCATTCCGCCGTCGCCGGGGCGCGAGAACCGCACCGGCACCGCGCATCTGGGCTACCTGCACTGCGGGCCCGTCGGCGCGGGTCACTTCGTGAAGATGATTCACAACGGGATCGAGTACGGGATGATGCAGGCCTTCGCCGAGGGCTTCGACATCATGCGGCACGCCGGTGACCGCACGCTGCCCGAAGAGCAGCGGTACTCGCTCGACCTGGCGGACATCGCGGAGCTCTGGCGCCGGGGCAGCGTCGTCTCCTCATGGCTCCTCGATCTGACCGCGCTCGCGCTCGCCGAGGATCCGCAACTCGAGAGCTACACCGGCTTCGTCCAGGACTCCGGCGAGGGACGCTGGACGATCATGGCGGCCATCGAAGAGGCCGTGCCGGCCGACGTCCTCTCGGCATCGCTCTACACGCGCTTCCGTTCCCGCCAGGAGCACACGTTCGCCGAGAAGATCCTCTCCGCCATGCGGAAAGGGTTTGGCGGACACGTCGAGCCGAAGTAGAGGGAACGAGGGCGCGGTATGCTCCCGCGCCCCGGGACCAGGGAAGGGCAGCGCCGGAATGCCGTCGCCGTTCCCTGGCTCGAAGGCAGGCGCTACGCGATCGAGCGGGCCGACTCCCGGGCGGGATGGCCCTCGGCCCGCGTGGGTTCCAGGAGCAACCGCAGGGCGTAGCCGGTCGGCGAGCCCGTGGCGCTGTCGCACGGCCCGACCCGATACACCGCCGAGAGCACCCGCCCTTCCCGCAGTGGCTTCGGCAGCGCGTCGAACGCGCTGCGCTCTTCGCGATCCAGCTGCAGATACACCAGCCGGTAGAGCGGAATGGCCTCGCCTCCGCGCGATTCGAGGTACACACCGTCCTCGCTCACGTCGCGCGTGACGACGGTGGCGAAGCGGGGGATGCCGCGGGCATCGCGCCAGGTCAGTCGTCCGGTCACGGTCACCGGACGCCGCTGGCTCTTCCGCTTGGTGGCGTAGGGCTGCGGGGCTGGGGCGGTCAGGATCGGCATCTGCACGGTCGGCTCTCCGGGGTCGGAAGGGTTTCCTGCCTGTTGGAGAACCAAGATTGACACCCGGCCTCGTGCCATTGATGGGCTAAGTAGCTAAGTCATTGGTAGTCAACAGTTAGCCTGGATTGCACGAGGTTGCGCAGCCCCTGAAGGGCTGGTTAGTTCGTAACCAGTCAATGTGCTGGCTGATTACCTGGTATTCAGCGAGGCAGGCGATTCCAGGCCAAGGCGGCGGAGCTTCAGATAGAGCCCGCGCCGGGTCAGACCGAGCTGCCGTGCCGTCTCGGAGATGTTGCCTGCCGCGCGGTCGAGCGCCAGCCGGATCATCTCGCGCTCGAGATCGTCGACGGCGGCGGCCAGCGTCGTCGCGTTCGGACGGCGCCGGGCGGGATCGGCCGCAGCGGCCGTATCGCGTCCCAGGTTCGCCAGTTCCGGGGACAGCAGGTCGGGGCCGACGGTCGTGCCGGGGGCGCTCATGGCGACCGCCCGGCGGATCTCGTTCCGGAGTTGCCGCACATTGCCTGGCCACACGTATTGCGCGAAAAGGTCGAGCACGGCGGAGCCGAGCTCGAGATCCGGCTTGTTCAGGTCGTCACAGGCTTCGCGCAGGAAGAACGTCGCCAGGTGCGGGATCTCCTCGCGCCGCGCGCGCAGCGGCGGCACGTGCAGGCGGATGACGCTGAGCCGGTAGTACAGGTCTTC
>CAYUPN010000023.1:46800-48013 GCA_964446605.1 uncultured Bifidobacteriaceae bacterium
CGCGCAGCGGCGGCACGTGCAGGCGGATGACGCTGAGCCGGTAGTACAGGTCTTCACGGAACCGGCCCTCCGCCACGCGCGCCTCGAGGTCGGCGTTGGTCGCGGCGAGCACGCGGACCTCGACGTGAATCGGCCGCGTCTCGCCCACGGGCATGATCTCGCCCTGCTCGAGGAAGCGCAGCAGCTTCGGCTGCACATCGAGCGGCAGGTCGCCGATTTCGTCCAGGAACAGCGTGCCCCCGGCGCAGGTCCGGATCAGCCCCGGTTGATCGGTGACCGCGCCCGTGAAGCTGCCGCGGCGGTGGCCGAACAGCTGGCTGTCGGCCAGCTCGCGCGTGGTGGTCGTGCAGTTGTACGGCAGGAATGTCTGCGCGGCGCGGCTCGAGCCAGCGTGAATCGCCCGCGCCACGAGCTCCTTGCCGGTGCCGCTCTCGCCGGTGATGAGCACGTTCAGCGGGGTCGCCTGCAGACGCTTGATCTGATCGACGACCCGGGCCATGGCGCTGCCGGCGCAGAGGAAGCCGGGGATCAGCGGTTCGAGCGGGCGTTCGATTGCGAGTGTGTCGCGGGCCCGCGTCGGGCGCTCCCGCGCTTCACACAGTTCGAAGCCCTGGCGCGCGACAGCCAGCAGCATGCGCAGGCGCCGTTCGACGAGCGGTCCGGTCGGACGGCCGATGGCCAGCACCGCGTGGCGCGGGGCGCCGTGTTCCCGCCCCAGTGGCTCCACGAGCAGACGGCTGCCGCCGTCCCCGTCGCCGCGCGCAATCGCCCGCGCCGTGTCGGCGTCGCATCCGGCCCACGCCAGCAGCTGCGGCTCGCCGGACCCGGTGGTGCGGAGGACGACGGCGTCGGCGCCGGCCACTTCGAGCAGCGCGGTCGCGGTCTCGCGCGCCAGCAGTTCCGGCAGGGCCGCCGCATCCACGATGCGTCGCACGAGCGCATCGTCGGCATCCGCGGGGGCCCCGATGAACTCGCCGGTGCCGGGCAGGTCGAGCCAGGTGCGCGCCTCCTCGGCGTCGCCGGCGTCGCGCGCCGCCCCGAGCTCGCGAAACGCGGCTCCGGCCTGATTGAGCGTGCGCGTTGCGAGCGACCGCGCGCCGGCACGTGCGGCGACACGGCCGAGCGCGAGCTGGCTGAGCGCCGCCTGATACCGGTCGCCGAGCAGATCGAAGACGTTCGCACTCTGCGACAGGTCGTGATAGCCCTCGGTCAC
>CAYUPN010000024.1:0-10377 GCA_964446605.1 uncultured Bifidobacteriaceae bacterium
GACCTGATCCGACCTGATCCCTACCAGCCCGTCGGCTGCCCCTCGAGCTGCTCGTCGAGCCAGGCCTGCAGCGGCGCGAAGTAGTCGCGAATCGCCGTCGCATCCATTTCCCGCGACCCGGTGAGCGCCTCCAGCGCCTCGGGCCACGGCCGCGACATCCCCATCTCCATCATCGCACTCAACCGCTTCCCAGCCTCGGCGCTCTCGTAGATCGAGCACCGGTGCAGCGGCGCCGTGCAGCCGGCCGCCTGAGCCAGCGCGCGGTGGAACTGGAACTGCAGGATGTGGGCGAGGAAGTAGCGCGTGTACGGGGTCACGGCCGGCACGTGGTACTTCGCGCCCGGATCGAAGAACTCCTCGCCGCGCGGCGACGGCGGCGCCACCCCCTGGTACTTCAGGCGCAGATCCCACCAGGTGCGGTTGTACGCGTCCGGTGCGACCTCGCCCGAGAAGACCTGCCAGCGCCACTGGTCCACGAGCAGCCCGAACGGCAGGAACGAGATCTTCTCGAGCGCGCGTCCGAGCAGCAGCCCGATGTCGCCCGACGCGTCCGGCGCCCGGTCGAGCAGCCCGATCTTCACGAGATACTCGGGCGTCACCGACAGCCCGATGGTGTCGCCGAGCGCCTCGTGGAAGCCGTCATTGGCGCTGTCGCGGAAGAGCACCGGCAGCGTGTTGTAGGCGCGCTGGTAGAAGTTGTGCCCGAGCTCGTGGTGGATCGTGGTGAAGTCCTCCTCGGTCGGGTCGATGCACATCTTGATGCGCAGGTCGTCGACGAGGTCGATGTTCCACGCGCTCGCATGGCAGACGACGGCGCGGTCGGCCGGCTGCACGAACATCGAGCGCTCCCAGAAGGTTTCTGGCAGCGGCTCGAAGCCGAGCGACGTGAAGAAGCGCTCGCCGGTGCGCACCATGTCGATCGCGCTCGCGTTGCGCCGCTTCAGGATTTGAGTGAGCGAGAACGCCGGCCGCACACTCCCTTCGGCGACGAGCGGCGCGACGTTGGACCAGTCCTGCGCCCAGATGTTGCCGAGCAGGTGGGCGGGAATGGGCCCGTCCGCCGGCACGATGTCGCCGTAGCGCTGCCGCAGCTTCATCCGGACATAGGCGTGCAGCGAGACGTACAACGGGCGGACCTGCTCCCACAGGCGATCCAGTTCCCGCGTGAACGCCTCCGGCGGCATGTCGTACTTCGCGCGCCACATCGCGCCCGTGTCGGCGAAGCCCAGCTCACGCGCCCCCTTGTTCGCGAGCTCGACGAAGCGCGCGTAGTCTCCCTTCATCGGGATCGCGATCGTGTGCCAGCCCTCCCAGACCTCCCGCAGCCGCTGCGGATCGCGCGAGGAGGCCATGATGTCCGTGATCTGCTCGATGTCGAGGCACGTCTCGCGCTTCGACGGGTCGGCGCACCAGGTGCCGCGTCCGTACGTCGCTTCCATCGACGCGGTCAGGTTCGTGAGCTCCTCCGCCTCCTTCGAATCCGACGGCGTCGCGGTGACGAGCATCACCTTCAGCAGCTCGAGCTGGCGGCGCGCGTCCGGGGGGAGCTCGACGCCGTCGAACCGCGTCGCCTCGCGCGCGTACCGGGCCACGGCTTCGATGAACGCCTGATTCGCCCGCGCGGCGATGGCCTGCGTGTCCGTCGTGATGTAGGTGGCCGCCACCCAGCTCGCGCGCTGCTGCTCGATGGCGAGCCGCGCCGTCGTGTCGTTCACCTCCTCGAGGAACCGGGCGGCCTCGTCGGCCGTGGCCGCCGGCCCCCGGGAGCCCGGGGCGCCGACGCCGCAGGCGGCCGCGGCGCCGGCCGCAAGAACGAGGAACACGGAAACACGGAGAAGCGTGGGCGAAGTCGGTCGGGTCATGGGGTCTGGGTTGGATGCGCGGGGCCGGGGCGCGAGGGCCCACGACCCCATGTCCCGATCCTATCTCACCACCGGACGCGCACGCGGTACCGGAGGACGGACTCCCCGCCGGCAGGGACGGGGACCACGAAACGCGCCGCGAACGCGTCCGTCTTCGTGTGCGGATGCGTCGACGACAGCATCTCCCAGTCTCCGCCGATCGGCTCGTTGACCTCGACACGGATGGGCGTCTCCTTGTGGTTCCGCAGCGCGATCGCGTACGCCATCTCGTAGACGCGGTCGGCGACGCGCGTCCAGTTCGTCTGTTTCCGCTCCGCGACGATGTCGAAGGCGGTGCCGATCTGCAGGGTGATCTCTTCGTCCTTCGGCGTGTGCCCGACGCGGTCCTCGCCCGCGAACTGCACGCGCCCCTTCGAATCCGCCTGGTAGACCCGGACGACGCCGGCCGGCATCGGCACGCCCAGCCCGGAGGCCTCCGCGTTCATGAACCGGTAGAACACACGGACCTGGTCCTTGATGGGCGAGCCCGGCGCCTGCGGGTTGCGATAGTAGACGTGCTGGCCGTTGACGACGTAGAGCTTCTGCACCGGGATGCCGGCGCCCCCGAGCAGCGCGATCTGCTTGGTCTCGTTCTCGTAGAGGGTCGTCCGGCGGCCGAGCGCGTAGAGGTGGTACTCGGAGAACGCCTCGCGCGCGAACGCGGCGGGCGCAGCCATGCGGACCGCCTCCGACTTCTCCATGGCGTCCGCCATCTCCTGCCGCCCGACCACGCGGTTCAGATCGCCGGCGACGAGCTGCAGCGCCGCATTGCGGTACGACGTCCCGCTCGTGTTGGTCACGGTCACCCACCCGTCCAGATCCGCCTTCGCATCGTCGCGGCCGACGGTCAGCACGTAGTCGGCGTTCCAGCGCATGCCGCCGGCGAGATAGGCGGTCTCGATGCGGTGCTGTGCCGGGCCGTTGTTCTGCAGGCGCCAGACGAGCGTCGGCCGGCTGTGCAGATTCTCCGGGATCTCGGGGAAGCGGTACTGCTCCGCATGGAGTCCCGTGACGATCTCGTCGCCAATCCGCCAGACGGGCGCGTCGTTGTAGGCGAGCAGGCGCGCGGTCACCTCCTCGGTACGGGTCGTGCCGTTCTCCTGGCGGCTGCGGACCAGCGTGACATCGCGTCCGACGTACTTGCGGAGCAGCCGCTGCGGATCGAGCAGGTCGAACTGGTAGTTCTGCTCGAGGAGCTCGAGGTCCGTCGGGCTGCTGAGCGATCGGAAGTGCACGGTGGCCGGATTGACCGTGGCGGCGATGTCGAGGAACCGGAGATCCGCGGTGCCGGACGGCAGCGAGACGTCGCGGACGTCGCGCACCAGCGCGATGTTGGAGTTGTAGACCGTCACGGCGAGATCGTGCTGGTCGTTGAGCGTGGCGGCGATCACGCGCGGGTCGGCCGGCTGGGCGGCTTCCGGGGTGGCCGTCGGCAGGGTCGCGTAGCACGCGAGACCCGCCGCGATCAGGGCGGGGAGCGCCGCACGGCGGGCGGCAGTCTGGAGCTGGGACATGAGTGTTCCTCCGTCGGCGCCGGCGAGGCGCCTCATGGAGAGAACGGAGGTCCGGCAATTTCTTGCAGGCGGCTACGGGACGGGCGTCCAGCGGGCGCCCGTGCCGGTCGTGCGGAACCGCTCGCCCGATGCGAGCGCGACCTCGACGGTGCCCGAAGCGGTCGTGGTCACCGCGACGACGGCCGCGCGGACGGGGAGCTCGAGGCGGGTGGCGGAGCCGGCTGCGACGACACGGACGACCGCCCCTGCCGCCGTTCCGAACCAGCAGACGCCGTCCGGGGCGCAGGCCCCCGCGGTGAACGGCGCGCCGGCATCGGGCATGACGACCTGCCAGGTCGCGCCGGAATCGCCCGACCGTTCGAGGCGGCTGCCCGTTGTCCGGTACCGGACCTGGCCCGCATCGACCTCCACGGCCGACGGAGCGGCTTCGAACCGGAACGGCGCCGCCGGCGCATCCGCTGCGCGTCCGGCCTGCGCGGAAGGCGCCGGCGCCGTCGGCCGGGGGACGTTCGCCACATCTGCCTGATCTCCCGGCACCTCCACGACGGTGACCGACTCGGCCAGCGCCCCGGTTGCCGGCGTATCGGCGGGTGGAGCTGCCTTGGAGGTCGGCGAGGCGGACGGCTCCGCCTGCCGTCTGGCCTCCCACGCCTCTCTGCGCCGCTGCGATTCGGTCGACTTCTCGGCGGCGTCGCCGGGTGCCGCGGCCGGCGCTCCGGTATCCACAGGTCCGTCCGGTCTGGCTGCTGACGTCAGTGGGGTTTCACCCGGCCCGGGCTCGACGATCCGTTCCGCCGGCGCGGGGGCGCTTTCGAACGTGACCGCGTCCCGCAACTCCCGTTCGGGCGCCCGGACCCAGATAGCGGCGACAATCACCGCCGTTGCGACCGGGACGAGCCAGCCCCAGCGCACGACGAGAGGGCGCGCGGCCCGCGAGACAGGTTGCGGCTCCGCGATTGGCAGCAACAACGCGAGGTGCTCCGTGCAGCGCGCACAATCCGCGGCGTGGGCTTCGATGGCGTCGTGCTCCGCGCGCGGGAGCACGCCATCCACGAACGCCGCCAGCTGTTCGGCGTCCGGACACCTGCCGGCATCCCGGCCCCTGCGGGCCGCGGCTCCGAGCGCGCGATCGAAGGAAGGGTCGCTCACGTTCGTGGTCCTGTCACTCTAGAACGATTCGCCGCGCGAACCTTGCGCTACGGCGCCCGCAGCAGGCGATCCAGCTGCATTTCCGGCGCCTCGCTCGCGTACTCGAGGCAGAGCCGGATCCGCTCACGGCTCAGCCCGGCCGCCTCGAGGCGCGCCTCGACGGCAGCGCGAATCGTCCGCCGTGCCTTCTCGAGCTTCCTTGATACCGTGGCTTCGTGCTCGCGCGTCAGCCGTCCGATGTCGCGGAGCGTGCTGCCCTGCCCGTAGTAGAGACGCAGCCGCAGCCGATCGGCAGGCGCGAGCACGTCGATGGCGGCGTCGAGCGCGTGCTGGGCGAGCGCCACCAGCTCGGCACGCTCCGGGTCGGGCACGGCCTCGGCCGATGCCGTCGTGCGCTCGACGGTCTCGTCGAGCGGTTGAAGGCGCCGCGTGGCCCGCACGCGATCGATGCGCCGCTGGACGAGCACCGATCGCAGCCAGGTCGCCAGCCGGCTCCGGCCGTGGTACCAGGCGAGCAGCGACTTCCGTGTCCCATCGGTCTCGGCGAGCCCGTACAGCTCCGCGTACAGCGAGTCCGCCAGCTCGCGCCCGTCGTCGCCGGCGATGGTCCGTGCGGCCTGATAGAGCGCCGGCCTGAGCTCGCGGATGAAATGCTCCCACGCCGCATCGTCGCCCGCGAGACAACCGGCCGCGAGCGCGAGGTCCTCGAGGTGCAGGGTTGCGAGCAGGCGTGCGCGGTCCGCGGAGGACGCGGGTTTGAAGTGGGCGAGACTGCGCTCGAGGGCGAGGCCGAACGCCTCGGGTGAGACGCCCCACCGGGCGGCGCCGCTGCGCTCGTGCAATCGGGTCAGGTCGTCCACGCGTCAGTTGGCGCCCATTCGGGAGAGCAGCCAGACGGCCAGGAGTCCGGCCGCGCCGATGGCGACGAGGACCGGCGGGAGCATGGTGCGCGCGAGATAGCGGCGCTTGCCGGTCCCTTCCAGCCAGGCGCCGGCCGGCAGCACGCCCCGGAACTGCGCGAGCGCGGCGTGCTGTTCCTTCACCCAGACGTACCACCGGCGCCACTCGCCGTCGATCTCCAGCACGAGCCAGGGCCCGTGCTGCCACGCCTGGCGCACGGCGTCGGGCTCGCCGTGCCAGCGCCGCCACGGATGTTCGAGCGTCAACCCCGCCGCGTCGTGTCGCAGCACCACGCGCGAGACGGCGACGATCAGCCATGCGAGGCCGACGATCACCATCCCCTGCAACGTCATCAGCGTCCCGAGCAGCAGGAACATGGCGGCTGCATGCTGGTCGCCGTCGGCGGGGAACAGCGTCGAGAGGCGCCACAGGAACGCGCCGAGCGCGAGCGCGAGTCCGACCAGCAGCGCCGCGAGCACGAGCATCAGGCGCCGGAACCATCGGGGCGCCTCGAGGGTGATCACGGGGACAAGTATATGGACCTGCCGCCCGGTTTCGCTGGCGGAGCGCCGGGCATGAGCGGCTCCAGCGGAGGCGGACTCAGGCGTTCTTCAGGATGTCGAAGGCCTGGCGGACGCGGCAGAACTCCCCGGCCAGCGCGGCGTGCGCGGCGGGATCGGGATGCCGGTCCGGGTGCACCTGGCGCGCGGCGCGCCGGAACGCGGTCTTCAGTTCCGCCGTCGTGAAGTCGTCCCGGAGATCGGGGCTCCCCGTGCGGCGGAGGATGTCGAGTGCCTCGCGCTGCCGCGGGGTCAGGCGCCGGACGGGCCGCCGCGGAGGCGGCGGCGCGACGAACGGGAAGCTCGCGCGCGGCGGCGACAGCGGTGTGCCCGTGAGCGGGAATGTGAAGATGCCGGCCGCCCGGTGGACTGTCGAGGAGGAACGCATCGCCCCGCCGTCAACCATCCGGTCGAGGACATCGGCGAACGTGGCGGCCGGCATGCCGCTTCAATCGGCAACCGCGGCGGGGTCTTGAACGCCGACCGGACAATCGGCCCTCCTGATTCAGGCGGTCTGCTCCTGGAGTGCCTCCCTGGCGGCCGCGACCGTCCGATCGACGTCGTCGCTGTCGTGTGCGCCGCTGAGGAAGTTCGCTTCGAACTGCGAGGGCGCCAGCGCGATGCCGCGGTCGAGCATGGCATGGAAGAATCTCGCGTAGCGCTCGCGGTCGGCGCGCGCGGCGACGTCCCAGTCCGTCACGCGCTCGGGAACGAAGAACAGTGTCCACATCGACCCGACCCGCGCGAAGGTGCACGGCGCGCCGGTGACGTTGATCGCCTCGCCGATGCCCCACTCGAGCGCGGCGCCGAGCCGCTCCAGCCGGTCGTACAGCGCGCCGTCCTCCTCGATCGCCCGCAGCGTGGCGAGCCCGGCGGCCATGGCCATGGGATTGCCGGACATCGTGCCGGCCTGGTACACGGGTCCGGCAGGCGAGACCATCGCCATGAGATCGCGCCGCCCTCCGTACGCCCCCACCGGCAATCCGCCGCCGATGATCTTGCCGAGCGTGGTCAGGTCCGGCTGCACGGCAAACCGCTCCTGCGCGCCGCCGGGCGAGACGCGGAAGCCGGTCATCACCTCGTCGAAGATCAGCAGCGTCTCCTCGACGTCACAGAGATCGCGCAGGTCCTGCAGGAATCCCCAGTCGGGGGCGACGACGCCCATGTTGCCGACGACGGGCTCGACGATCACCGCCGCGATCTCGTCGGGGTGCGCCGCGAACAGCTCGCGCACGCTGCCCGCGTCGTTGAAGCGGGCGGTGAGGGTGTCGCGCGCCGTCGCCTCGGTGACGCCCGGGCTGTCGGGCACGCCGAACGTCGCGGCGCCCGATCCGGCTTTCACCAGGAACGCGTCGGCGTGCCCGTGATAGCAGCCGGCGAACTTCACGACCCGTGGACGCCGCGTGGCCGCCCGCGCGAGGCGCAGCGCCGCCATGGTCGCTTCGGTGCCCGAGTTGACGAACCGTACCATCTCGATCGACGGCATCGCCGCGGTGATCCGCTCCGCCATGTCGATCTCGAGCGTCGTCGGCGCGCCGTACGAGAAGCCGCGCGTCGCCTGCGCCTGGACGGCCGCGACGACCTGCGGGTGCGCGTGTCCGAGGATCATCGGTCCCCACGAGCCGACGTAATCGAGATAGCGGTGGCCGTCGACGTCCCACACGTGCGCGCCCTCGGCACGCGTGATGAAACGTGGTGTGCCTCCGACCGCGCCGAACGCACGCACGGGTGAGCTCACGCCGCCCGGCATGAGACGTGAGGCGCGCTCGAACAACGCGCGGTTCGTGGCAGAGTCCCGATCCTGCATGAGTGGTCCGGTCGCCCGCGTCTGCACGCGGTCCGAGGTGATGATGGGAGGCGCTCAGCTCAACAGCCGCGCCGCGTCCTTCGCGAAGTACGTCAGGATGATATCCGCACCGGCGCGGCGGATCGAGAGCAGCGCCTCCATCATGGCGCGTGGCTCGTCGAGCCAGTTCAGCCGCCCCGCGGCGCGGATCATCGAGTACTCGCCGGACACGTTGTATGCGGCCACCGGCACGCCGAAGCGCTCCTTCACACGCCAGATGATGTCCAGGTAGGGCAGGGCCGGCTTGACCATCACGACGTCGGCTCCCTCGTCGAGATCGGCCGCGACCTCGCGAAGCGCCTCGGCGGCGTTCGCCGGGTCCATCTGGTAGCCGCGCCGGTCGCCGAACGCGGGCGCCGACTCCGCAGCGTCGCGGAACGGGCCGTAGAACGCGGAGGCGTACTTCGCCGCGTAGGAGACGATCACGACGTCCGTGCGGCCCGCGCCGTCCAGCGCCGTACGGATTGCTGCGACACGGCCGTCCATCATGTCCGACGGCGCGACGACGTCGGCGCCGGCGTCGGCGTACACGCGCGCCGCCTCGGCGAGTCGCGGCAGCGCCGCGTCATTGTCGACATCGACCCATCCCGAGGGTCCGGTCGCCAGGGGCCCGCAGTGCCCGTGGTCCGTGTACTCGCACAGGCAGACGTCGGCCCACAGGGACATCGACGGCAGCTCGCGCCGCAGCGCCGCGAGGGCTCGCGGCACGGGTCCTGACGGGTCCGCCGCCGCCGACCCGACGGCGTCCTTGCGGTCCGGAATGCCGAAGAGGATGACGCCGGGAATGCCGGCGGCTGCCAGTTCGCGGCATTCCTCCACCAGCACATCGACGCTCATCTGGCTGCAGCCGGGCATCGACGCGATCTCGCGGCGTACGCCCTCCCCCTCGCACACGAACAGCGGCGCGATCAGGTTGTCGGGTGACAGCCGCGTCTCGCGCACGAGGCGCCGGATGGTGTCGGACTGGCGAAGACGGCGGAACCGGCGTGTCGGGTAACTCACTCGGACGCTCCGGACATGTGATCAGGACCTCTGGGAAGGGATGTCGGCCCCGCGACCCCGAACCGATCGCACGCGATCGAACACGAACGCCGCGAGCGCGCCGGCCAGCGCGTCAGGCGTCGGCTCCGGGGCCACGATCTCCGGGGGCGCGTCGAGCTCCGCGAGCCGTGTGGCGGTCGTGCCGCCGATCGCCGCGACGATGGTGGCGCCGGCCAGCGCGCGCAGCGTGCCGTCAGGGCAGGCCCGCGCCACGCCCTCCGCGCTCGAGGGCGAGAGAAACGTCACGGCCACCACGCGCCCGCCGCGAACGGCATCCAGGAGCGGAGCAACCGCGCCGACGGGCGCCAGCTCGGTCAAGTATGCGACAGGCGAGACGACATGCGCGCCCGCGGCTTCCAGCACGTCGCGCCACCCGGTGCGCGCGCGGCTGCCGCGCGGCCAGAGCACCTGCAGTCCCTCGATCGACGGCGCGTGCGCCCGCAGCGCATCGGGCAGCGAATCGCCGGCGCCATCGGCGACGACCGCGACGGGGACATCACGTGCCCTGAGCCGCGCTGCCGTGCCGGGACCCACCGCCGCCACCCGCACGCGTCCGCGAACGATCGGCCAGTTGTCGATCCAGCTGCGGCGGGAGCAGACGATCTCGACGGCGCGCGGACTGGTGAACACGATCCAGTCGACCCGCGCATCGGCAAGCGCCGCGTCGAGCGCGCGCGGATCGGGCGCCGGCTCGATGACGATGGCGGGCACGTGCCAGACGTCGAAGCCGCGGCGTTCGAGCGCGGCGGTCAGCGCGTCTCCTGCATCGGCATCGCGCGTGGACGCGACGAGCGGACGCGAGCCGGTCACGGCTCCGGCACCTCGCCTTCGCCGCCGGCAGGCTGCATGGCCCGCACCCGCGCGAGGATACGGTCGGCGCCGCGGTCGAGCAGCAGGCTCGCGAGGCGCGCGCCGAGCTGTTCCGCGTCCTCCGGTCCCGGGCCGTCCGCCTGCACGGATTCGCGGATCGATTCAGTCCCGTCGAGGCTCACGACCGCGGCGTGCAACGTGAGCACCTCTTTGTCGATCACGCCGAGTGCCCCGACCGGCACCTGACACCCGCCCTGGAGGTGCGCGAGCACCGTGCGCTCCGCGCTGACGGCCAGTCTCGTCGGCCGGTCGTCGAGTGGCGCCAGCAGCGCCGCCATCCGCCGGTCGTCGGCGCGAATCTGCACGGCGAGTGCGCCCTGGCCCGGCGCCGGCAACATCACGTGGGGCGGCAGGATTTCCGCGATACGCTCGGACATCCCGAGGCGCGTGAGTCCCGCGAGCGCCAGCACGGCGGCGTGGAGATCGCCGCCGACGACGCGGTCCACCCGCGTCGGCACGTTGCCGCGCAGGTCGCGTACGTCGAGATCCGGACGACGGGCCAGCAGCTGCGCGCGCCGGCGAGGCGATGACGTGCCCACCCGCGCGCCGCGCGGCAGCCGGTCCAGCGTCGTGCCCCGGGCCGCGACGAGCGCGTC
>CAYUPN010000024.1:10477-47871 GCA_964446605.1 uncultured Bifidobacteriaceae bacterium
CGGGCCGCAGGGCGAGCGCGCGCAGCCGCACCGTGGGCCCGTGCAGCAGCCGGCCCAGCCGGCGCCGCGATTCGCGCTCCGCGCGCGGATTGTCGACGGGCGGCAGGGCCGGCCGCTCGCAGGCAACCCGCTGCAGCGTCCGCTCCAGCCGGGCACGTATGGCCCGGATGACGTGCCCGGCCTGATGGGCCGCGTGCCACTCGCCGAACCGCGCGACCTCCCCCGCGACGATGCGCTCGACTTCCGGCACGCTGGCGGCGCGTACGGTCAATTGCTGCGCCGCTTCCGCCTGCACGTCGTCAATCGCGTACAGCGTGACGCCGGGAACCGCGCCGGCCTGCCACTCGATGTCGCGCGGCACGGCCAGGTCGACGGCGAGCAGTGGACGGCCCGCCCTGGCGCGCATCATCGCCACAATCTGACCGGCCGTGACGATCGGTTCCGGACCGCTCGTCGCCGAGACGACGACGTCGGCATCGCGCAGGGCCGCGTCGAGGGCAGCCAGCGGAAGCGAACGGCCGCCGACCTCACGAGCCAGCGCTTCGGCATGCGCAAGCGTGCGGTTGACGATGACGAGCGCTGCCGGCCGTGCCTTCGCAAGATGCCGCGCGGCAATGGCGGCGGTCTCGCCGGCGCCGATGACGACGACGCGCCGCGTCGAGAGCGGCGCCGCCGATCGGGCGATGAGCGTGGCCGCGGCAGCCGCGGCCGACGTGTTGCCCCGCCCGATACCGGTTTCCCGGCGGGCGCGGCGTCCCGCGCGAAGCGCGGTCTCGAACAGCCGGTTGATCACGGCATCCGTGGTGCCGGCCTCGCGTGCCGCCGCGTAGGCCGCCTTCACCTGCCCCCGCACCTGCACGTCCCCGAGGATCGGCGAGTCGATGCCGCCCGCGACGCGGAGCAGATGCCGGACCACGTTGCGGCCGGTCCGCACGAACGCCGGAACGGATCCGAGCACGTCCGGATGTGCCACACGGCCCGGCAGCAGCCGCCGCCCGCAGATCTCCCGGACGGCGGCGGTGGCAGCCCGGCGCGCCGCGCCGGGACTGTCGGCATGAAGGTACAGCTCCGTGCGGCTGCAGGTGGTGACGCACGCGCTGCCGCGAATGCCGGGCGCCGCCGCGACACGGCGGAGCAGGAGGCGCGCCGTGTCGCGATCCAGCGCGAGCGCCTCCCGCTCCGCCAGACCCGCCGTGTGGTACGCGACCCCGATGAGCACGAGGGACGTGTTGCTCATGGCGCCGCGCACTCGCCCTCCTGCACGTCCGGGCGGAATGCGGCCGTCTCGCCCAGGTCGATGAAGTCGACCGGCTCGGCGGTGTCGGCGGTGAGCGCCTCCAGATCCGAGACGATCGCCTTCACCCGCGCCAGCTCGACGCGCCGGAAGAACGATCGCGCGCTCTCGCCGTCGTGCCGCTCGTCGCGATAGAGCGCAACGAGACGGGAGACGGCCTCCGGCGCGCGGCGCGCGGGGATCTTCGCCGCCAGCCGGCCGAACGTCGTCTGCTCTCCCTCGGCGCCGCCGCCGACGAGGAGGAAGTACTGCGGGACCGGCCGGCCGTCGATCTTGCGCACGCTGCCCTGGAATCCGATGTTCGCGATGTGATGCTGGCCGCACCCGTTCGGGCAGCCGCTGATCTTGATCACGACGTCTGGCGCCTCCGCGACGATCTGCGGGTTCGCATCCAGGTGCTCGCCGAGCAGGCTGCCGAGGCCGCGCGACTGCGTCACCGCCAGCTTGCACGACTCGGCGCCGGGGCAACTCGTGATGTCGCGCGTCGTGTTCGCGTCGGGCGCCGCCAGCCCCGCCGCCGCGAGGCGTGCGTGCAGCGGTTCCACGGCGTCGACGGCGACCCACCGGAAGATCAGGTTCTGGTCGGGCGAGATGCGCACCGACCCGTCGCTGTACGCCCGCGACAGATCCGCGAGGATGCGCATCTGCTCGCCGGTGAAGTCGCCGAGCGGGAGCCGTACGGTGACGTACACCCAGCCGGCCTGCTTCTGCGCGCGCACGTTCGTGCGCTGCCACGCCAGGAACTCCTCCGAGCGCACCTCGAGGCGGGGCCGCACGGCCGGCGCGATCCCGGGGCCCTGCACGCGCGAGCTGAGCGCGCGCTGCGCGATCTCGATCCGGCCGGGCGCCTGGCTGCGCGTCCAGTCCGGGGCCTCTTCCACGGGCGGCTGCTCCGGATCGAAGGGCAGCGGACTCACCCCCTCGGCCCGGATGGCCTCGAACTCCGTCAGTACCTCGTCACGGAACCGTTCCCATCCGAGCTGCTTGACGAGGAACTTCATGCGGTTCCGGTGCTTGTGCTTGTAGTCGCCGAGCCGGTGGAACACGCGCACCACGGCCTCGGCGGCTCCCAGCATCTCGCCGGCGGGCAGGAACTCGAAGAGCAGCAGGGCCGCTCGCGCCATCGTCGACGTGCCGCCGCCCACGGCCACGCGGAAGCCGCGCTCGGTCCGGCCGTCGACCTCGCGGACCGCGGCGCGCCACCCGATGTCGTTGATGCCGGTGAAGGCGTGGTCCTCGACGCAGCCCTCGAAGGCGATCTTGAACTTGCGCGGCAGCGACCCGGCGAGCGGATGGCGGAGGAAGAAGCGGGTGAGCGCCTCGGCGTACGGCGTGACGTCGAACACCTCGTCGGCCGCGGTGCCGGCGTACGGGCAGGCGGTGATGTTGCGCACCGAGTTGCCGCATGCTTCGCGCGTCGTGAGACCGGCCTCCGCGAGGTACTGCATGGCCGGCTCGGCATCGTGCAGCCGGACGAAATGGAACTGGATGTTCTGCCGTGTCGTGATGTGCCCGAAGCCCCGCGACCACCGTTCGGCGACGTCGGCGAGCGCCTCCAGCTGCGGCGCGGCGAGCACGCCCTGCGGGATCTTCACCCGCAGCATGTGCACGTCGTCCGGCTGCCGCTGACCGTAGAGGCCGCGCAGCAACCGGAAGGAGCGCCATTCGTCGGGACCGAGGTGGCCGTCCTCGAACGCTTCGAGCTTGGTGACGAACTCGTCGAGGTCATCCTGCGACGCGAACGACAGGCGCGCGCGTCCGAGTGTGCGGGTCTCATCCGTGGCTGACATGGGTCTCCAGGCTCCCTGCCGCGGCGTGCACGGCGGATTCGTGGTCCGCGCCGATGAGCGCGGAGAGTGCGACGACCTCGCCGATGACGATCGTCCCGGGGGCGCCGGCCGGCGCGTCGATGCGGCTGTCCGACAGCGTGGCGAGTGTCCCGCGCCAGGTGTGCGTGCCGGGCGTCCCGGCGGCGTAGCTCACCGCGGCCGGCGTGCTCGCGGACCATCCGGCGTCGATGAGCGCACGGCCGATCGCGTCGGCAGCGGCCAGGCCCATGAGGACCACGACCGTGACGCCTTGCGGCGGGATGGCGGTGAGTACCGGCTGCCACGCCGCCTCGGCGTGGCCGGAGATCACCAGCACGCCTGCCGACACGCCGCGATGCGTGACGGGGATGTTGGCGAGCGCCGGCGCGGCGAGCGCGGACGACAGTCCCGGCACGACCTCGAACGGCACGTTCGACGCGCGCAGGGCCAGCGCCTCTTCGCCGCCGCGGCCGAGGACGAACGGGTCCCCCGCCTTCAGCCGGACGACGCGGCGGCCGCGCCGTGCGGCGCGAATCATGAGGCTGTTGATGGCGTCCTGCTCGAATGACGGGCGTCCCGCGCGCTTGCCGACCGGAAAGCGCTGCGCACGTCTCGCGAGCTCGACGATGCGAGCGGGCACGAGCGCGTCGTACAGCACCAGGTCCGCCTGCCGCAGGCGGCGCACGGCGCGCCGCGTCAACAGCCCGGGATCCCCCGGCCCGGCGCCCACGAGCGACACGAGCCCCGCTGCCGGACTCACAGCATCGCCTCCTGTGCGTGACGCGCATAGAGCCGGTTCAACGCGTCCAGCAGCAGCCCGCGCCGCGCCGCCATCGGCACGCGGTCGCGCAGCCAGTGCCGGCGCACCGTCACGGCCGTTGTCGTCCAGCGCTCGAGGTCCTCGGGCAGCACGTTCTCCAGCCCCTCGCGCAGCAGGCCGGCCAGCGCCGGCGCCTGCCCGTCGGTGGAGATCGCCACCGTGACTCCACCCTTGCGGACGACGCCGCCCAGATACGCCGACGCGCTCGCGATGTCGTCCACCGCGTTGACGAAGACGTGCCGGTCCTCGGCTGCGCGCGCGACCTCGCGGTTCACGTCGGGCGGCGCGGCCGCGACGACGAACCAGGCGCCGTCGAGGTCCTGTGGCTCGAAGCCGCGCCGGGCGATCGGCACGCCGAGCGCCTCGATGTCCGGGATCACCGTCGGTGAGACCACGCGGACGCGCGCGCCTGCGGCGGTGAGCGCCGCGAGCTTCGACGCGGCGACCGGACCGCCGCCGACGACGAGCACGTCGCGATCGCGGAGCTTCAGGAACACGGGATACAGGGTTTCCGGCGTCATGCGGGCACTCCTTCCTGTTGCGGCGTCCGCAGGCCGCGGGCCTCGAGGGCCGCCAGGATGCGGGCCAGGCTCTCTTCGACCGTCTCGCGATCGCTGCGGACGACCACGTCGGGGCTGAGCGGCGGCTCGTACGGGTCGGACACGCCGGTGAAGTGCGGCAGTTCGCCCGCCAGCGCCTTCCGGTAGAGCCCCTTCACGTCGCGGGCGGCCAGCGCCTCGATCTGCGCGTCCGCGTGAACCTCCACGAAGGGGATGCCGTCGCGCGCCGCGAGCGCGCGAATCTCGTCGCGCGTGTCGCGGTACGGCGAGATGGCGGCCGTGATGGCGAGCACGCCGTTGCGCGCGAGGAGGCGTGCAACCAGGCCGATGCGGCGGATGTTCGTGTCGCGGTCCTCCTTCGAGAACCCGAGCCCCTTCGACAGGTGCGTGCGAATCTCGTCCCCGTCGAGGATCTCGACGCGCCAGCTGGCCTGCAGCGCGTCGCGCAGCGCCTGCGCCAGCGTGCTCTTGCCGGCGCCGGAGAGCCCCGTGAACCAGAGAATCGCGCCGGGCTGCCGCGCCGGCGCCGGTTCGGAGCCGGGACGCGCCCCGCCGTAGTGCTCGCGGAGCACTTCCGCGACCTCCGGCCGCGTGAACTCGCGCGGCAGCGAGCCGCCGGTGCGGAGAAGCTCGCGCACCCGCGTGCCCGACAGCTCCACGCGCGTCGAGGGGTCGTGCGGGCAGGTACGCGTCGACGCCAGCGCGTCGCACGCCCGGCAGAAGAAGGTCGGCTCCATCCGCAGCGGCGCGACGCCGATCTCGTCCGGCGTGAAGCGATCGAACATGCGCTGCGAGTCGTACGGTCCGTAGAACTTGCCGACCCCGGCGTGGTCGCGACCGACGATCAGATGCGTGATGCCGTAATTCTTCCGCGCCAGCGCGTGGAAGAGCGCCTCGCGCGGGCCCGCGTACCGCATCGCGGCGGGAAAGACGGACAGCAGCGTGCGGTCGCGTGGGTAGTACTTCTCGAGCAGCACCTGGTACGCGCGGAACCGCACCGCGGCCGGCACGTCGTCCTGCTTCGTCTCGCCGACGAGCGGGTGGATCACGAGGCCGTCGGCGACCTCGAGCGCCAGCTTCGTCAGGTGCTCGTGCGCGCGGTGAATCGGGTTGCGCGTCTGGAACCCGGCCGTGCGCCGCCATCCGCGCTCGGCGATGCGCGCGCGGAGCTCGCGCGGGGTCAGGCGATACTGCCGGAAGGGCAGGTCGTCGTGCAGCGGCAGCACGTGCACCTCGCCGCCGGCGAGCCAGCGCGGGCGCTGGAGCAGATACGCGACGCCGGGATGGCTTGCGTCGGTGGTGCCGTAGACGCCCTGCGCCTCGGCGAGCGGATCGCGCTCGAAGACCTCGGCGATCTCGATCACGCCCCAGAGCCGGCCGGCTCCGTCGACGAGCGATGCGGCATCGCCCAGCGCAGCACGGGTCGCGTCGTCCACCGCCAGCGTGAAGGGCAGCGGCCACACGGTGCCGTCGGCGAGACGCATCTCCTCGACGACGCGCGTGTAGTCGGGCCGGGTCAGGAAGCCCCGGAGAGGGCTGGCCGCCCCGGTCGCAATCAGCTCGAGGTCGGCCTGCTCGCGCCCGTCGAGCACGATCCGCGGCAGCGATGCCGCACGCGCCCGCAACGCCGCCGCCGCATCGTCGTCGACGATGCGATTCACCAGCTCACCACCGTGCGGTCTCACCTGATCCGACATGTCTGCTCCTCGTGAATGAAATGCCTTCCGCGCGTCACGCGAATCGCATGCGTCTGCGCTTCCCTCACGTCACCTCGGTCCTGGCCCCCCTGGCCCCTGACCCCGGGCCCCTGGCCCCTGCCCGTCACGGAGATGCAGGCCGCATTCGTTCTTCTCCTCGCGATGGCGCCAGCGTCCGGCGCGCGCGTCCTCTCCGGGCTGCACCGGCGTCGTGCACGGCAGGCACCCGATGCTGGGGTAGCCGGCGTCGTGCAGCGGGTTCACCGGGACGTCGTGCGTCCGGACGTACGCCCGCACGTCGTCTGCGGTCCAGCGCAGCAGCGGGTTGATCTTCCAGATGCCGTGCTTCGGGTCGGGCTCGAGGTGGCGCGCCGACGCGCGTGTGGCCGTCTGATCGCGGCGGATGGCCGTGATCCACGCATCCGCGCCGCGGAGCACGCGTGCGAGCGGCTCGACCTTCCGCATGGCGCAGCAGCGGTCCGGATTGCGCAACCAGAGCGACTCGCCGTACGCGGCGGCCTGGGCCTCCACCGACAGCGCCGGACGGACGCCGCGGATCGTGATGGCGTACTTCGACTCGAGCCGGCGCCAGAGCTCGTACGTCTCGGGGAAGAGCAGCCCGGTGTCCAGGGTGAAGAACTCGACCGGCAGCTGCCGGCGAGCCGCCATGTCGATCAGGACGCAGCCTTCCGCGCCGAAGCCGGTCGCCAGCAGCACCCGGGGGAACCGTGTGGTGGGCCACGCCAGGATCTCGTCCGGCGACCAGGTCTCCATGTCCAGGGCGACGGTTTCCAGGGCGGCGTTCATCGGGACACCTCGATCGACGCTGGCCTCGCGGTCGACAACGTGGTCACGCTCGACGCGGTCAGCTGCACCCCGATCGCCATCAGCACCGTTGCCAGCACGACACGCAGCGCGCGCTGCGGGACCGCCGTCGCGGCCATCGCGCCGGCCAGCGAGCCGGGCACCGCGCCCACCAGCACCGCGCCGACGAGCGCCGGATCCACGCGGCCGCCGGACCAGTGGCCGGCCGAGACGAGAGCCGACAGGAGGAGGGCATGCAGCAGGTCCGTGCCGACCGTCGTGCGCGCACCGAGGGGGAACCACAGACCGAGCGCGCACAGCAGGAGCGAGCCGCTGCCGATGCTCGTCACGCTGACGAGCAGGCCGACGACGAATCCGATGGCGGCGGTGGTGAGCGGCGCCGGGAAGGACGCGCCGTCGGGGATCGACTGGCGGCGGAGCCTGAACGCGATGGCGGCACCCGCCAGCACGAGGACGACGCCGAGCCCGGCGCGGAGGACGGTCTCGCTCGACTCGAGCGGGAGGCGGTTGACGATGGCGATGCCGGCCAGTGCGCCGGGCGCGGACCCGGCGAGCAGGCGGCGCACGGTCGGCCAGTGCACCTCGGCGCGCCACGCGTAGAAGCTGCCGCTGGCCAGCTTCATCGTGCACGCGATGAGCACGTCGGAGCCGATCGCCACCCGGGCGGGCACGCCGGCCAGGAGCACGAGGGCAGGCGTGAGCAGCGCGCCGCCGCCCGTGGAGGTCATCCCCACCACGAACCCGGTCGCCGCGCCGACGACGACGAGGGTCAGCTCCACACCGCCCTCCGCCGGATTGCTGTCGTCGAACCTGCCATGCACCCCTCCGCACACCCCGACCAGAGACCGCGCGGCGGGATGGCCACGCGGCCCGAAATACAAAAAGGCCCGGGAGATCAGTTCTCCCGGGCCTCTTCAACCTGTCTGGGTTTACGGGTGCGGCGCGTTCTAGGGACAGCGCGTCATCGCGGCCAGACCGGAGGGCACACGGGAGATCTCCCGAGCCACTCGACAACAACAACAACAGGTCTGGACGCGACGGAAATTCATACGCGAGATGAAAGAGCAGAGCACGGAAGGCGTCCGGCTGTCAACCGCCGCCTTCCGCTCATGACTGCCATGCACCCCGCACATGCGCTACCACAGCGGCGCGTCGGCCTTCGGATCGAGCTGGACGTCGAACCAGCGGGCGACCGTCGGCGCGATCTGTGACATCCGGACGATGCCGAGATCGCCCGTCCGGGCAACGGACGGGCCGGCCATGATGAGCGACGCGTGCAGCTCCGGGCGGTTCGGATCGAATCCATGCCCGCCCCGGCTGCCGAGCGTCGTCAGCAGCTCCGTGTGGCCGCCGCCCGCGTAGAAGCCCGGCTTCATGGTCAGCGCGAACACCGCATCGGCCGTGGCGCCGATCGCCGTGAGGTCCGCCTCGTCCCACACCTTCTCGATTCCGTTGGCCGGGTCGGCCGCCAGCGCGTCGAGCAATCCCCGCACCCGGCGCTTCAATCCCTCGTCGTCACGGTTGCGGAGGTACACGAAGCCGGAGCCGCCGTTGCTCTTGAAGTACGCCTGCCAGCCCGTGATCGTGCCGTTCGCGTTGGTCTCGATCAGCCCCTCCCGCTTGAGGATCACGTTGGGATGGAGCTGCGTCTCGAGCGGCAGGAAGCCGTGGTCGGAGACGATGACGATGTCGGTGCGATCGGCGATGCCGGCCTGCTCGATGGCCTGGAGCATGGTCGCGACGTGCCCGTCGGCCTGCTCGAGCGCGGCCTGCGCCTGCGGCGAGTCGGGGCCCTCCGCGTGCGACGCGCTGTCGGTGTCGAAGATGTGCAGCAGCGTCAGGCTGGGCGTGAACGTCCGGACGATCCAGGCGGCGAGGCCGGTGCGCTCGGCATCCGTGAACGGCCAGTCGAGCGGGCCGTGCGCGGCTTCGTAGCCGTCCACGAGCCGCGGCGGGAACGACAAGGCCCTGAGCGCGTTCAGCGCCTCCGGATGCCGCGACCGGTTGAACTCGGGGACGTTGTAGTCGAGGTCCATGCCAACGGTCACCGGCCAGCTCACCGCCGCTGCGGTCAGCCCGCGCGCCCGCACGGCGCCGGGGAGGGTCGTGACCTTGATGTCGCGGGCATACCAGTACCAGCCGCCGGCGGAGCGTGCTTCCGGATCCAGATACGTGTTCATCGGGATGCCGTGCCGCGCGGGCTGGACGCCCGTGATGATGGTCGTGTGCGACGGGTAGGTGACCGTGGGCAGCACGCCGACGACGCCGCTGGCCCAGGTGCCCCGGGCGGCGAGCGCCCGCAGGGTCGGGATCTTCGCGGGACCGGGCGTCGTGTAGCTGGCTGGCCGCATCCCGTCGATCGAGATCATCACGACGTGCCGTGCGGCCTCGCGCGCGTCGGCCGTGAGGACGAGCGATGCGACGGCGAGGGCGAGGCACATCGCCCTGAATGTGAGTCGGGTCATGCGGTGAATCTCTATCACAACTGCGGCACGCCCATGTGACAGGGCTTCGATAGAATGGCGCGATGGTCCGTGAGCGCGAGGAGACGATCGGCCGGCGCCGGGTGCGCTGGCTCGAGGCCGGCCCCGGGTCGGACCGCGTGCTGGTGTGGCTGCACGCCTTCCCGCTGTCGGCGGCGATGTGGCGGCCGCAGCTGGATGCGCCGCCGCCCGGTTGGCGGCTCATCGCGCCTGATCTGGCGGGATTCGGCGGAACCGCCGATCACGACGGGCCGCCGCACGTCGACGATTTCGCCGACGATCTGGACCGGCTGCTCGCGCATCTCGGCGTGCCCCCGATCGTGCTCGGCGGTCTGTCGATGGGCGGGTATGCGGCGTTCGCGATGATGCGCCGGCATCCGGAGCGGGTCCGGGCGCTGATCCTGGCCGACACGCGCAGCGCGGCCGATTCGCCCGACGCGCGCACCAACCGCGCCCGCATGCTGTCCGTGGTCCGGGAGTCGGGGCCGGCCGGCGTGGCGGCGCAGATGCTGACGGGGCTGCTCGGCGAGACGACGCGGCGCGACCGGCCCGACCTGGTGGCGCGCGTCACGGCGCTGATCGAGGCGAACGCCGCGACAGGTATCGCACGGGGGATCGAGCGGCTCCGGGATCGCCCCGATTCGACCCCGCTGCTGAAGAACATCAAAGTTCCGGCGCTGGTCGTGGCCGGGGCGGAGGACGTGATCACCCCGCCCGACGAGGCGCGCGCGCTTGCCGCCGCGCTGCCGCGCGGGACGGCCGCGATCGTGCCGGCCGCCGGGCACCTCTCGAGTCTGGAGCATCCGCAGGCGTTCGATGCCGCCGTTGGCGGCTGGCTGTCGGAGGTGTGATGAGGAGGATGATGCGGGCCGCCGCGGCGGTCCTGGTGCTGGCGGCAGCCGGCGGGGCGCTCGTCTCGGGTCAGGCCTCGAGCGACTCGCTGCACCGGCCGCTCGACGAGCTGCTCGATCTGTACGTCCGCGACGGGCTCGTCTACTACAACGCGCTGCGCAGCGATCGCAGCCGGCTCGACGCGTATATCGCCGCGCTCGACGGGCCGCGCGCGGCCGGCGTCGACGGCTGGCCGCAGGAGCAACAGGTCGCGTTCTGGCTCAACGCCTACAACGCGTGGGTGCTGCGGGCGGTCATCGACCACTATCCGATCCGCGGCCGGGCCGCCAGCTATCCGCCGGGGTCGATCCGCCAGATCCCCGGCGTGTTCGACCGGACGAAGCGGCGCGTCGCGGGTCGCAGCCTGACGCTCGACGAGATCGAGACCACCGTGCTGCCGGCGTTCCGGGACCCGCGGCTGTACCTGGCGCTCGGACGCGGCGCGGTCGGCAGCGGCCGGCTGCGCAGCGAGGCCTACGTGTCGTCGCGCCTCGGCGCGCAGCTCGACGCGGTCGCGAAGGAGTTCACCTCGAGCGGCCGCCTCTTCGGGATCGACGAGACCACGGGCGTCATGTCCGTGACCTCGATCGTCAGCTGGCGCGAGCAGGAGTTCGTCGCGGCGTACGCGGCGGCGGCGCCGGAGCGATACGCGCAGCGCAGCCCCGTCGAGCGGGCGGTCCTCGCGTTCGTGCTGCCGAGCCTGCTGCCGCACGAGACCGAGCTCGTGGAGAAGAACCAGTTCAGCGTGCGGTTCCAGGAGTTCGACTGGCGGCTGAACGATCTGACGGGCGGCCGGTGATCGTTCGGCGCCCTCACCACAGAGGAACAGAGGACACAGAGAGCGCAGAGGGGTGCTGAGGCGTGCGGCTTGCGGCTTGCGGATTCATTGCGGATTCGGTGCTGTCGCGGGTCGATTTCGGATTCTTGCGGATTGCTCGCTGACTTCCAGCTTCTCTGTGTCCTCTGCGCCCTCTGTGCCCTCTGTGCTCTCTGTGTTCCCTGACTGTCGCGCGGAGTGATCACGAATGGACTTGCACCTGAACGGGAAAGCTGCTCTCATCACCGGCTCGAGCCGTGGCCTCGGCCTCGCGAGCGCGAAGTCGCTTGCGGCCGAGGGGTGCCGCGTGATGCTGACCGCGCGCGGCGCCGAGGCGCTGGCCAGTGCCGAAGAGGAGGTGCGCGGGATCGCGCCGGCCGCGGATGCCGTCGCGTCGACTGCCGGTGATCTCGCGACGGCCGACGGCATCGCCGCGGCCGTCGACGCCACGGTGTCGCGCTTCGGCCGGCTCGACATTCTCGTCAACAACATGGGCATGGCGCGGGGCGCCGGTCTGCTCGACACCTCCGACGAGGAGTGGCAGGAGGCGTTCGACCAGACGCTCTATCCGGCCATCCGCGCCTCGCGGCTGGCCGTGCCGCACATGCAGCGCGCCGGCGGCGGCGTGATCATCATGATCACGTCGATCTGGGGGCGCGAGTCGGGCGGCCGCATGACCTACAACGCGGTCAAGGCCGCCGAGACCAGCCTCGCCAAGGCGCTGGCCCACCAACTGGCGCCCGACGGCATCCGCGTGCTCGGCGTCGCGCCCGGGTCGATCCTGTTCCCCGGGGGCTCCTGGCACCGCCGTCAGCAGGCCGATCCGGACGGGATCGCCGAGTTCATCCGCCGCGAGCTGCCGTTCGGGCGTTTCGGCCGCGCCGAGGAGGTCGGCGACGTCGTCGCCTTTCTCGCGTCGCCGCGCGCGAGCTGGATCAGCGGCGCGTCGATTGTCGTCGACGGCGGCCAGTCGAGGTCCAACCTGTAGAATGACGCGCGGATGATTCCTTCTGCGGTCGCCCAGGCGGTACAGGCCACGGCCGACGCGCTGTTCGTGCCGTGGCTGCTCGTCCTGCTCTTCGGCACCGGCCTGTTCCTCAGCATCCGTACGGGCGTCGTCCAGGTGCGCCGGTTCGGCGAGGCCTGGCGGACTTTCGTCGCGCGCCAGGATTCGACGGCCGGCGGCGTGCTCTCGCCGTTCCAGGCGTTCATGACCGCGATGGCGGCGACCATCGGCACCGGCAACATCGCCGGCGTCGCCGCCGGCATCGTGTCCGGCGGCCCCGGCGCGCTGTTCTGGATCTGGTGCTACGGCCTCGTCGCGACCGCGTTGAAGTTCAGCGAGGCCGTGCTCGGCGTCCGGTTCCGCGACGTGCAGCCCGATCGGACCCGGACGGGTCCGATGTACTACCTGCGTGACGGGCTGAAATCCCCGGCGCTCGCGTGGATCTACGCCCTCGTGGCCGGCGTCGCCGCGCTGACGACCACGCCGTTCACCCAGACCAATTCGATCGCGCTCGTCCTCGACTCCGAGTTCGCCATCCCGAAGTGGATCTCGGGCGTCGTGATCGCGGTGCTCGCGTGGCTGGTGATCATCGGTGGCATCCGGTCGATCGGGCGCGTCGCCGAGCGCCTCACGCCGCTGAAAGTCGGCCTCTACCTGGCGGGAGGGCTGTTCGTGATCGTCAGCTTCGCCTCGCGCATCCCGGAGGTGCTGTCGCTCGTCGTCCGCGAAGCGTTCTCGACGCAGGCCGCCGCCGGCGGCACGCTCGGCTTCGTCATCGCGATGCGCTACGGCCTGGCGCGCGGGATGTACGCGAACGAAGCGGGCTACGGCACCGCCGCCGTCGCCTACGGCACCGCGCAGAGCCGCCGGCCCGTCGATCAGGGGCTCAACGCCGTCACGGAAGTCTTCATCGTGTCGTTCGTGACCTCGACGATTTCGGCGATGACGATCCTGCTGACCGGCGCGTGGCTCTCGGGGCACACCAGCACGGCCGCCGTCGCGGTCGCCTTCGATGAGGCGATTCCGACGGCGGGAGGATGGATCGTCGCGTTCTGCGTCTTCCTCTTCGGCTACACGACGCTCATCGGCTGGGCGTACTACGGCGAGCAGTTCCTCGAGTACATCTTCGGCCCTCGCATCGTGAAGCCATACCGCTGGGTGTACTGCCTGCTCATTCCGCTCGGGGCGGTGACCAGAGTCGAGCTGGTGTGGGCATGGGGCGACCTGATGAACGCGCTGCAGATCTTCCCGAACGTCATCGGCGTGCTGGGGCTGAGCGGGCTGGTTGCCAGGATCGCGCGGGAGCGCACATGATCGAGTGGCCGTGCATCGCCTGCACCTCATCAAGCCGGATGGCCGCTCGCTCTGGCTGTACTCGCGTTCACCGCTTCCCGATTCGCTGACGGCGCCCGCGCCGGGATCGCAGCCTGCCTCGCCCGACTCCCACCTGCGGTGGCATCCGCTGCGCGGCGAGTGGGTGGCCTACGCGTCGCACCGCCAGCATCGAACGTTCCTCCCGCCTCCCGAGTGGAACCCGCTGGCGCCGATGACGGATCCGGCAGTGCCGACGGAAGTGCCGGCCGGACCCTGGGAAGCCGCCGTGTTCGAGAACCTCTTCCCGACGCTGAGCGGCAGGGCGGGACCTCCGCCTCCGGCGATCGTCGAGACCCGGCCCGGGCATGGCGCGTGCGAGGTCGTCGTGTTCACGCAGGATCCCGCATCCTCGCTCGGCAGGCTGCCGCTCGATCGCGTGGCGCTCGTGCTCGACGTCTGGGCCGACCGGTACGAAGAGCTCGGCCGCCGCGATGACGTCGAGTACGTCTTCCCGTTCGAGAACCGGGGCGTCGAGGTCGGCGTGACGCTGCATCATCCGCACGGGCAGATCTACGCGTACCCGTTCGTGCCGCCGGTCGCGGCACGCGAGCTGGCGCAGCAGGCGGCGTTCTACGATCGCGAGGGGCGCGGGCTCCTGCAGGATCTGCTCGAGCGCGAGCTGGAGGACGGGGCGCGGCGCGTGATCTATCGCGGCCCGCACGCGCTGGCGCTGGTGCCGGTCTGCGCCCGCTACCCGTACGAGGTCTGGATCGCGCCGCTGCGGGCGGCACCGGCGCTGCCGGACCTCACCCGGGAGGAACGGCTCGATTTCGCGCGCGCCCTGAAGACGGTACTGCTCAAGTACGACGCGCTCTGGGAGCGCCCCTTCCCGTACATCCTCGTCACGCACCAGGCGCCGACTGACGGGCGCCCGCATCCGGAAGCCCACGTGCACATCGAGATCTATCCGGCCTACCGCATGCCGGGGCGGTTGAAGTACCTCGCGGGCAGCGAGATCGGGGCCGGCGTGTTCACCGCCGACACGCTGCCGGAGGACAAGGCGCGGGAACTGCAGGCGGTCGAGGTGTCGATTGACTGAGCTCCTGCGTCCGGTGGTGACCCGGGACGAGTTCGCCCGTCTGTTCGGCGGGCCGTTCACGCACGAGGCGTTTGCGTGCGGCCGGGTGAATCTCATCGGCGAGCACACCGACTACAACGGCGGCTTCGTCCTGCCCACCGCGATCCCGCAGGCCACGACCGCGGTCGTCGCGCCGGGGCGGGGGCGCACGGTTCGCGCCTGGAGCGCCGATGTCGACGGCGATGCGTCGCCGGTCGAGTACGAGCTGGGCGGGGAGCAGCCCGGTCGCGGGTGGATCGACTACGTGCAGGGGACCACGGTCGCGCTCGCCCGTGCGGGCTTCGCGATTGACGGCTTCGACGTCGCGTTCCGCTCGTTCGTGCCGGTCGGCAGCGGGTTGTCGTCGAGCGCCGCCCTCGAGGTGTCGCTGCTCCGCGCGCTGCGCGACCTGTTCGCGCTCGCGCTCGACGACGTCACGCTCGCGAAGATCGGGCGGGCGGCGGAGACCGATTTCGTCGGCGCGCCGATCGGGATCATGGATCAGATGTCGGCGAGCCTCGCGTCGCCGGGCGAGGCGCTCTTCATCGACACGCGCACGCTCGAGACGGAGCGCGTGCCGCTGCCGCCCGGGACGGAGCTGCTCGTCATCAACTCCGGCGTCGCGCACAGCCATGCGGGAGGCGACTACCGCACGCGTCGTGCGGAGTGCGAACGGGCCGCGGAGCTGCTCGGCGTGCGCGAGCTGCGCGATCTCGGCGTCGCCGATCTGGCGCGCGTGTCGGAGTTGCCGTCACCGCTCGACCGCCGCGCGCGCCACGTCATCACCGAGAACCAGCGCGTGCTCGACGCGGTCGAGGCGATGCGGGAAGGGCAGGCCGACGTGCTCGGCCGCCTGTTCGACGCGTCGCACGCGTCCCAGCGCGACGACTACGCGGTGTCGGTGCCCGAAATCGACCTGCTGGTCGCGCTGGCGGGCGACGAGCCTGCCGTGTACGGCGCCAGGCTGACGGGAGGCGGGTTCGGAGGATCGATCGTCGCGCTGGTCCGCGAGGGGGAGGCCGCCGCCGCCGGCGCGCGGATTGCCTCCGCGTACGGCACGCGCACCGGCCGCACGGCATCGGTGCTCGTGCCGCCTGGCGCGGGACCGCGCGGCGACTAGCGCGTCCCGGGCCCCGGGACCGGCGGGAACGGGCGCCCCGCCTCGCGGCGTGGACGGAACTCGAGAGCGTCTTCCCTGACCAGCTTCACGAACACGTCGACGAGCGCGCGGTCGCGCCAGCCGAGCTCGGTCTCGCGATACAGTTCCGCGCACGCCGCCTCGGCGGACAGCACCGGCTTGTAGGGGCGCGCCGTCGTCAGCGCGTCGTACACGTCGACGACGCCGGTGATCTGCGCGAGCTGCGGGATCCGGCTTCCGCGCAGCCCGTCGGGATACCCGCTGCCATCCAGCTTCTCGTGGTGATGCCGGACGATCTCGCGGACCTTCGCGAGCGAGCGCAGCGGGCTGCACAGGCGGTCGCCGATCGTGGTGTGCGACTTCATCACCTCGAATTCGGCCGGCGTGAGCCGGCCGGGCTTCAGCAGCACGGCGTCCGGGACGCCGACCTTGCCGATGTCGTGCAGGTAGCCGCCCCGGTGCAGCGCGCCGAGGTCGTCCTCGGGGAGCCCCAGCGCACGGCCGAGCGTCGCGGCGTACGTCGCCAGCCGCTCGCAATGGCCTTCGGTGACCGTGTCGCGCGCCTCGATGGTCATCGCGAGGCTCATGAGCACCGCTTCCGCCGAGTCCATCTCGTCGACGTAGCGCTTGAGCCGCACGAGCGACCGGACGCGCGCGGTCATTTCGTGGATGTCGAACGGCTTGGTCAGGAAGTCGTCGGCGCCGGCTTCGATACCCTGCAGCCGGTGCTCGCGCTTCGTCAGCGCGGTGACGAGCACCACCGGCGTGAGACGCGTCTCCGGCCGCCGCTTGATCGCGGCGCATGCGGTGAAGCCGTCGAGCCCCGGCATCATGACGTCGAGGAGGACGACGTCGGGGGTGGCCTCACGGGCCATTTCCAGGGCGCCCGGTCCGTCCGCCGCTTCCAGCACCTGGTGCCCCTCCCGCTCCAGGACCTGCCGGATGAACCGGCGGTTCGACGCCTCGTCGTCGACGACGAGGACGCGGCCGGCACGGGTCGTGAGCGTGTGGGTGGCGGACATGGAAAATTCCGGATTCCAGTCTGTATATCGGAAGGTGGGGAGGCAAGTGCCACCCCCAAAGGGCAGGAAGTTGCACACTCTGTCGCCAGACGGCCAGGACGGGCCATCGGCGCAGGTCGGCTATCCCGGGGTTCCCGGCGAGCCGATAACCCCGGAGACGCTGTGTTTCAGGCGTCGAGGGAGGCCCTTCCGTGTTCCTGCGTGCAGCGGCTGGCGATGCCGTCCGCACCATGCGGGCGCTGATCGTCGACGATCAGGCGTCGATCCGCAGCGTCATCTCCAAGGTGCTCAGCCGGGCCGGGGCCGCCTGCGAGATGGCCGGTTCGGGGGAGGAGGCTCTGGAGCGCCTGGCGCGGGCGCCGTACGACATGGTCCTCATCGACCTGGCGCTCCCGGGCATGGACGGATTGGCGCTCGCCCGCATCACGGCACACCGCTATCCGGACGTGCCGATGGTGATGATCACCGGCAGCGCGAAGTTCGAGATGGCCGTCGCCGCCATGCAGGCGGGCGCCGTCGACTACGTCGTGAAGCCGTTCAGCGCGCAGAGCCTGACGGCGGCGTTCGAACGCGCGACCAGTCATCGCCGGGTGCGGCTGCAGGCGGCGCGCGCGCACAGCTTCCACCAGGCGATCGCGGAGCGGACGCTTGAGATCCGGATGCTCCTGAGCCAGCCCGGGGAGTCGGCCGATGCCCTGGCGAAGGGATTCGTGGCGGCGCTCGCGATGCGCAGCGCCGCGATGGCGGATCATGTCGAGCGCGTCGCGGATCTGAGCCGCCGGATTGCGGTGGCGCTGCAGCTGCCGGCACGCGAGATCGACGTCGTGTCGCGCACCGCGCTGCTGCACGACGTCGGCAAGCTGGCGCTGCCGGTGTCGCTGCTGGACCGGCACGACCGGCTCACCGACGAGGAGATTGCCGTGGTGCGCCGGCATCCGGAGCTCGGCTACGACGTCGTCAGCCAGGTGCCGGCGCTGAGCGACTGCGCGGATGCGGTGCTCGCGCAGCTCGAGCGGCATGACGGCACGGGATGGCCGCAGGGGCTGCGGGGCGAACGGATCCCGATGGCCGCGCGCGTCGTCGCGGTGGCGAACGCCGTCGACGTCATGACGCACCCGCGGCCGCAGGGGCCGCAGCAGACGATGGAGCAGGCGCTTCAGGAGCTCGACGCGTGCGCGGGCACGCAGTTCGATCCGCTCGTCGTGCGCGCGCTGTTCGCCTCACTCGGCGTGCAGCCGCCGGAGTCCGACTGGGAGGCGGCGGAGGGCTGAGCGCCCCCGACGCGCAACGGAAGGCCGATGTCCGATTCCACACCCGAGGGGCAGGAGGGCGTGCGCCTGACCGACGAGATGGTGCATGCGCTGATGAACCACCTCACGTCGGCGATGGGCCACAGCGAACTGCTCGTCATGGAGCTGGCGCCCGGCGATCCGAACGCCGAGACAGCCGCGGAGATCCGCGACGCCTGCCAGCGCGCGGTCGATCTCGTCGTGTCCTGGCGTCCGCGGGAGTAGGCGGGTGCGAGCGTATCGTTTCCGTACGGGTGTCTGACACCCGTACCGGTACAGGTACCGGTGTCAGACACCCGTACGCGCGTCAGTAGTAGCAGGAGCGGTAGGCCCAGGCCTCGCCGTAGCCGAAGCTGATCACGAACCAGAACGCGGCGCACGTCGTCGTCTTGATGCTGGCGTGCACGGTCGCGACGCCGACCAGCGACTCGATGAGCCGTGCCGTGCCACTCCCCTCGGCAACTGTCCGCCTGGCCGCAATCATCTCGTCGATGTAGGTGTCGGCACGTTCGAGCATCGCATGGGCGCCGCCGGCGCTGCGCAGCTCGGGAAGGACCGCCGACGCGCCCGACCGCTTCGCCGATTCCTCGACCGCCTTGTTGAACGCCTCGACCTGCCTGTCGCGCTTCAACCGCGCGGCGAGAGCCCTGATTTCCCCTTTCGCCGCATTCGCGGCTGCCTGCATCTTCCGGACGCCGGCCCTGGCGTTGGCGGGAGCCTTGCCCCGGTTGCGCCGGCCCTGCTCGTCGAAATCCAGCACCGCGTCCTGCAGGGCCCGCACGGCCTGCGGGTTCGCGTACTTCACGTTGACGCCGTTCGCCTTCCTCGCCTGCGCCGGCTGCGCCAGCGTCGCCGGCGCGATGAGCATGGACGCGAGGACCGCCGCAACCGGCACGCGCAGACCGCTGCGCATCCTGAGTGAACGTGACTTCATGACCAGCCTCCTTCCGGATATCGCCAGGGTGTTGATGGACGGCTGTCGATCGCGGACCTCACTGGACGCAGACCACGCGATCGAGATCGAACCGGACGTCCCGGGACTGTCCTTTCGTCAGCGAGAAGAACTCGGGTTTCAGCGCGGCGCCGAACGTCGAGTAGACGATCATCGAGAGCTCGCCGACGTTGCGGAGCCGCCGGACGTGCATGCCGAAGCCGCGCCGGCTCTCGTTGGGGGACGGCCATGCGGAGTTGAACCGCCTCTCGCTGCCGGCCTGGATCGTGACGGTCTCGCGCAGGGCCGGATCGGGCTCGAACGCGAGCGCGTTGCTGGCGCGGTGAATCTCGAGGCGGCAGGATCCCGCCTGCGGGGCGCTGGCGGCCGCGCGCAGCCGGATTCGATCGCTGACGATCGCCGACGTCTGTCCGTGCGCGTTGCGCAGCTGGACGTAGATCGTCTTCTCCCCCGGGGTCTGATCCTGGAAGAGATAGCCCGGCCTCCACGTCCGACCGGGCACCGGACGCGGCGGTCCCCATCGCTGCCAGCTCGCGCCCGGGAAGCCGGCCCGCTCGCTGACGCGGTACTGGGTCGGAGGGGCGCCCGTCCACTCGATCCAGAGGTGCACGCCCCTGCCGACCTCGACGTCGGCCGCGTCGTTGTTGATCGTGAACGAGCGGATCGCGGTCATCGTGATCTGTGCCCGTTCCGTCGGGAACGGCGCCACTGGACATGACGGCCCGCCGGTTCCCGCCTGCAGCCTGAACTGGTCGTTGCCGTTGGCCGGTGCCGTCTTCCGCTGTCCGGTGAACCCGGTCTTGTGGGCGGTGATCACGACCTGCGTGCCCGGAAGGTCCGTGAAGGTCACCTGCCCGCCGCTGTTGGTCGTCAGGCGTCCGTACTTGGCCGGCTCCGTGGCTGTGCCGGCGCAGACCGTCGCGCCGCCGACGGGCGCGACGCCGGCAGGCACGTTCTGCGTCACGTAGACCCGGAGGTCCTGTGCGGCCGCGGCTCCCGGCGTGCACAGCAGCATCAGCAGCACGCAGGCCGGCACCGTGCCGCACCGCGCGGCACGTGGACCCCTGAGCTGTTCGGGCATGCGTCGACAGGCGCTCATGACCATGAGTCTCCTTTCAGGCCGCGCCAGTCATCGCGCAATGGCGCGGACGCTCAGCACCTCGAGCGCTCCCGTGGTTCTCTTCAGGTTCGTGACCCTCAGCTTCCAGGTGCCCGTCGCGTTGATGGTGACCCGGACCGA
Source organism: uncultured Bifidobacteriaceae bacterium (assembly GCA_964446605.1). GTDB lineage: Bacteria > Acidobacteriota > Vicinamibacteria > Vicinamibacterales > JAENWD01 > JAENWD01. The sequence goes on from CAYUPN010000024.1 coordinate 30,751, forward strand.
CTCGATCACTCCTTCCCTCGTGTTGCGGAAGGCATCCGAGGCGACGACACGTCCGGATGGGTTGAGGACCTCCAGCCTGAACTCCGGAGGGTTCATGCCGGCGAATCCGAGCAGGTCCGTCCGCGCGGAGATCCCGATCTCGACGGGCGATCCGCCATGGGCGTTCGAGATCTTGAAACTGAAGGTTGCGTTCCTGCCCGGCATGATCTTGACCGGCTGTCTGAGGGTCGGCTTCGGCGAGAGGGACGCGCTGGCCTGTTCCACCACCGTCGTGCTCGAGAGCGAGACGAACGGGCGGCAGTAGCCCTTGAGGCTGTCGATCGCGGCGCCGACGCGGGCGTCGACGCGGTACAGTCCCTCGCCGGACGGGCACTGCAGGTTGCTGCGCTGCCCGCCTTCTCCGCCGACGTTCACGCTGGAGAACCGCGTGTTCCCGGAACCGTCGCGGCAATCCACGGCGGCCAGACGGTCGATGTAGGTCCCCGCATACAGATCGAGGCTCGTCAGGACCATGCTCGAGGCGCACGATGTCTGGTTTCTGCTCACGTTGGCCGTGACCCTGCTGGTGCCGGCCGCCTCGGGTGTCTGCGTGACGGTGTTGCCGGGCGTGGTGCCGCTGAACGCCCGGCAGGTGAAGCGGAGGCGCCGGACGAGATTGAACCCGATGGGGTTGTCACGCCCTCCCTCGGCCCATACGCCCACCATGAACGCGCCGGGTCCGCAGTCCATGCGGACGGTTTTCGTTCCACCGGATCCGCCCACGCGCGCCGTCTCGCCGGCAATCGCGACGGCGGCCAGCGGGATGAGCAGCAGCAGACCGACACGAATGAACGTTCTCATCGGCCAGACCTCCCCCGGGCGTATTGCCCGGCTCCTGACGCGTTCAGACAGCATTTCCGTTCACTGTGCGCCGATCGTGATCTCATAGAGCGAGTCGGCCGCCGGCATCGCGAACCGCTTCGTCGCCAGTACCTCGGCGAGGCGCTTCACCTCGATGGTGTAGGGCTTGTCCTTCGGAGACGGCGCGAGGCGGGGGAACTGCGCCTGGCCGTTTCCGGTCGTGTTCCGCCAGGCGAGCTCCTGCCCGTCGGACGTCTTCACGGCGACGCGGACGGCGTTCACCGGACGGCCGTTGCGGTTCTTGACCGTCACGATCAGGCGATGGACACCGGCGTCGTTCGCCGCGCCGACCGTGAACGTCTCCGTGCGCCTGTTCGACTTCGTCGGATAGCGGCCGAACTCCTCGCCCGGATCGACGATCACGGTGACGATGTAGGCCCCGGGCTTCGGGAGCTTGACCTTCTGGAAAGCGACGGCCTGTGCGCCGTTGGGTCCGAGGTTCAGGATCGACGTCTCGTACGACGACCGCTTCTGGTCCGGATCCAGGACCTCGAGCACGACCTTGATCCGGCCGCGCGCGGGATTGTTGGTGCTCGCGTTCCGGATGTTCGCGCGGAAGATGTTCGACTCGCCGACGCTCAGCGGTCCCTGGTTCCAGATGCGGGCGACCTGCAGATGTGGTGACAGCGGCTGCGCCGGGGCGCTCGCGGCGCTCATCATCAGGACGACGCCGGTCAGCACGCACATGCGAAACGCGATCGGTCTGCTCATGGCTCTCGTTCCTCTCGAATGGACTGTGCGTCCTCCAGCCGGATGCGCCTGCACCCGGCACACCCGGGCAGTTACGGCTCGGTGCCGGATGCGGTCACCGTCATCGATCGCCAGCCGGTGAACCGCAGCGGCCGGCCGTCGACGTCGAGGGCGACGACGCGCCAGCGCAGGTCGTCCTGCGACGCGCGATCGCGCAGCCATGACGGCGCGCGATAGCCCGACACCTCCACGGGCACCAGCGCGGAGAGCACGGCGGTGCCGTTCGTGTCCTCGATTTCGAGCCGGTAGACCGCCGCGTCCGGGCGGCCGGTCCAGGCGAAGTCGATCACGCGGCCGGCGTCGAGCACCGCACCCTCGCCCGGCGCGATCAGCGCGAGATCGCGCGCGCCTGCGGTGCTGCCGTCCGCGCCCTGGACGACGTAGCGCAGCGGCGGCAGCGGGAAGCCGGCGACGGCCCCGCTGTGGACGAGCCCCTGGCCCGCGCCGGCGTTGGCGAGATTGGAGTCGCCTTCCTTGTCGTCGCTGGCCTCGACGCGCAGCAGCAGGTAGTACGTCCCGTCGAGCGTCGTCGGAAGCCGGGCGGGATCGGGGCCGGGCAGCGTGATGCGGCCGACCGGCGGCAGGAACACGTTGAAGCGTTCGATCGGCGTGTAGCGGCGCTGGAGCCCGCGCTGGTCCGGCGGCAGTGACGCCTCGGGCAGCAGGTCCTGCGGCGTGGGCAGTTCCTCGCCGGGCATCACGACCTCCCACCGGCCGACGAGGCGTCCGGTGCCGGAGTACGTGATCTCCGCGGCGAGCGAGGGGGGCACCGTGCCGGGCGGAACGAACAGGATCGGGTCCTTCGACGCGAACGACAGCCGCACGTCGAGCAGGGCCAGCGGCACGCGCGCGCCGCCGCCCGCGAGCCGGCAGGTCACCGCGACGTACTCGTCGGGCCCGCCGGTCGTGCTGACGAAGCGACGGACGTAGAAGAACGCGGACGGAGCCCCCGCTTCGGCGGCCTGATACGCGCGCCGCGCGACGGACGGCGGGATGGACATGATGTCCGTGAAGCGCCCCGCGTTGGCGGACGAGCGATCGAAGCGGAGCGGGAGGCTGCCGAAGATCGTCGCCGGATCGCACTTGAAGCCGAGGTCCGGCGTGGCCGGGATCAGTTCGCCGCACCAGAGCGCCTCGGCGGGGCGCTGGTCGGCGAGCCCGCCGAACGTCAGGAACACGGTGGTGGCCCCCTGGGTGTTGACGTTCACACCGGTGGGATCCACGCGGATGGCGGCGTGCGCCGCCGCCGGACCGGCGAGCGCGAGCACCAGGACTGCGAGAAGCGTGCGCATCATCAGAAGACCCGCAGGTTGAAGCCGGTGTTGAGCGACCACGAGCTGCGGCGGTCGTCCACGCCGAACAGCAGCTCGTAGGCGAGCGACGACTGCCGGGCGACCCGCACGAAGAACTGGCCGTTGAGCACGCGCGGATTGCGCCGGAGCAGGCGGACCGTGCGCGTCCACTGGAGATGCATCTCGGTGGCGCGCGACTCGCCGGTCCCGGCTCGATCGTGGATGCCCATGCGCGAGAAGGTGCCCGCCAGCGTGCTGGCAGGGGTCACGCGCCAGTGGCCGGAGACGAGCAGCCGCTTCGTGATGTCGATCTCGGTGAACTCGCGGTTCTCCGCCTTGTCGAAGCCGAGCTCGAGGTCCAGATCGAGGTCGGGATGCGGCGTCGCGCCGGCCGTGATCGTGTTGGCCAGATTGAAGAGATCCGAGAGCGTACGCCCGACCTGTCGGTTGTCCTGCAGCGATCGATCGAAGCGGTAGCCGCCGCGCCACCGGACCGTGCGCCAGTCGACCGCGAGGACGTGCTGGGCGCTGATCTGGTCGGGGACGTGCGACTCGTTAAAGCCGCCGTCCACCGGCACACCCGCGCCGAACTGGTGCGTGCGATCGAGCGTGTAGGTGACGAGCGGCGACCAGGACGGCGCGTCGAGGCCCATCACCGGCATCGCGACCGTGAGCGCCGCGCGCCGCGTCTTCGTGGTCAGAATGGACGGAACGTCGGCGAGGTTGTCGCGGTCCCAGGTGTAGGACGCCATCGTGTTGAGCTGACCCACCGATCCCGTCAGCTCGACGGCGTTCTGCAGGATGTCCGCGCGCACCGGCGCCGAGACGCTGCGATACAGCGGCTCCACACGCTCGTGCCGCGCCGTCAGGCCGACGTTGACGGGCCGCCCGGTCTCGGCGCGCGCGTTCTGCACGAGCATCCACGTCGCGTCGAGATACTGCGCGGCGCGCGTCACCCGCTGCACGGGCACGAGGTCGAAGTCGCCCGCGAGCAGCGGGTCGAACGGGTTCTGGAAATCGCTCCGGCTGTAACCGGCGTCCAGCCGGAAGCGCTGCCCCGGATCGGAGGCGAGCACCTGCACGCCCAGCCCGCGGCTCCGCTCGGCGTCGTTGACGACCCCTTGATTGAACCCGGCGTTCGGAAGCACGGATCCGTCGAGGACGGTTGCCTCGACGCGCAGGCCGCCGGGGCGCGACGGGAGGGCCTCGAGGCCGATGACGGCCGAGAGGATCTGGTGGTCGCGATTGTTCAGCCCGAACGGGTTGCGGAAGCCGGCGATCGCCGACCCGTTGACCGCGGCAAGCGTCACGTCGACCGCCCGGTTGACCCTCGCGCTGATCAGCGGACCGCGACTCTGGAACCCCTGTGCGAGGTGGCGATGGTGGCCGAAGGACACGTGGCCGAGCGAAAGTCCGATCGGACCGCGCGTGAGCTCGAGCTGATAGCTGGCCAGATCGACGAGCGGCGCGGTCTCGCCGGCTTCGCCGAAGCGCACCGCCTGCTCGCGGGTGTTCACCCCGAGCAGGCCGAGGTTCGTGCCGAACGTCCAGCCGCCCCGTTCGAGCGTGCTGCGGAGCGCGGCCGCGACCGTGAAGTCCTGATACCGCTCGCGGGCCGGGAGATTGCCCGCCGGACTGTGCCCTTCGACCAGCTGACCGGCGTTGGTCACGTCCACCTGCGGGGAGACCTCCGCCCGCTCGAACCCGCGCGGTGTCAGGACCCGCAGCCGGGTCCGGCCGACCTCCTGCCAGCGGTTGTCCTCGGTGACGCTGTAGACGACCAGATCGTGTTCGCCGGCCGGCAGGCGCAGCGTGCCCGGGCGGAACGTCAGGAGGTCGGGGCGGATGTCGAAGAGGCTGCTCCAGTCCGTGTCGTCGATGAGCACGGCAATCCGGACGGCAGGCGCACGCAGCGGCTCCGCGAGACCGATCGTGAGCGGCTCGTCGCTCGGGATCCAGGCACCCTCGGCGAAGCCGGGCCTGATCCCCCCACCGGCCTCGGCCACCTCCTGCGCCGCCGCCCCGGCGGCAGCGGCAGTCAGCAGCAGGACGAGGACAGCCGGCCGAAGAAGCCGGAAGGGCCTGAGCCTGTCAGGGTCGTTGTGGTCTCTCATGCCGCGCTCCGCACGGCGGCACCGGCCGCGTGCGAGGCGCAGTCTAGGAAGGCTGGAGAGATCCCATCAATGGAGGCCGGCTGAAGAATGGATGAGCTTTTAAATTATTGAAAACATGGTCCTTACTGCTTGATGTAACGATGAAATCGAGCACGCCCGGTCCGGACGAGGCTGGTCGCGTCCCGGGTCGGTCGGGGATAATGCCGTGCCCCGAAAATGTCGGAGACGGAGTCCTTTCTCTATCGATTCGGTGTGTACGAGCTCGACCCGGCTTCCGGCGAGCTGCGGCGCGCCGGGCGCCTGATCCGGCTGCAGCCGCAGCCGTTTACGGTGCTGCTGGCCCTCGTGAAGGCCGGCGGGGCTGTGGTCTCCCGGGAGGACCTGCAGCGGCAGCTGTGGGGTGACGAAACCTTCGTCGATTTCGATCAGGGGCTGAACACCTGCATCCGGCAGATCCGGCTCGCGTTGGGTGACAGTGCGGAGTCCCCGCGTTACGTCCAGACCCTGCAGCGCCGCGGGTACCGGTTCCTGGTCCCGGTCGACGCCGTCTCCCAGACGCCTCCGCCGGTCGCAACGACGTCGCGCGAACCGGTTCCGTCCGACGGAGCGGGGGCCGCGCCGGCTCCCGATGTCGCGCAGGCGGCCTCCGACGAGCCCGTTTCGCAGGACGAGACCCGGCCGTCATCGCCGACGGCACCTCGTGCGTTCCGTCGCCGCTGGGCGCTGGTCATCGCCGTCGCGCTGGCGATTGCCGGCATCGTCCTGGTTTCGACCCGGCTCCCCGGGGGCGATGAGCCGCCCGCCGACGGGATTCGCTCGCTGGCCGTGTTGCCGCTGGCCGACCTGTCGCCGGATGCCGGCCAGGACTACATGGCCGACGGGCTCACCGAGGCGCTCATCGCCGATCTCGCACGCATCAAGGCGCTGCGCGTGATCTCGCGCACGTCGGCGATGTACTACAAGAACACGCGGAAGCGCGTGTCCGAGATCGCGCGGGAGTTGAATGTCCAGGCGGTCATCGAAGGGTCCGTCGCGGTGTCCGGCTCCCGCATCCGGCTGACCACGCAACTCATCGACGCGCGGACGGACACGCCGATCTGGTCGGCGACCTACGATCGGGAACTGCAGGATGTCCTGACGCTGCAGCAGGAGCTCGCGCGGACCGTCGCGTCCGAGATCCGCGTCCGGATCACCCCGCCGGAGCAGGAGCGTCTGGCGGGCGCCGGGCCGGTGAACCCCGATGCGTACCGGGAGTACCTGCAGGGCCGCGCCCAGTGGAACCGCCGCACGCCCGACTCTCTCCGCCTCGCGCTCGGGTACTTCACGCGCGCAATCGACCTGGACCCGTCATACGCGGCCGCGCATACGGCGCTCGCGCAGACTTACATGCTGCTCGGCGACGACGAGTTCCCGGGCATCGAGCCGGCGGAGGCGCTGCGAGCGACCCGTCGCGAGGCCAACCGCGCTCTGGAGCTGGATCCGGACGATGCCGGCGCCTGGGCGGCGCTGGCGACGGTGGAGTACGCGATCGGCTGGAACTGGATGGAGGCCGGCCGGCATTTCGAGCGGGCGCTCGTGCTGGCGCCGGGCGACGCCAACGTGCAGCACTGGTACGCCTGGTACCTGATGTCGCTGGGCCGGCTGGACGAGGCGCTGTCCACGATCGCGGTCGCGCGGGACCTGAACCCGCTGTCGCCCATCATCCTGACTGACGAGGGGTATCCGCACCTGTTCGCCGGCCGCCCGGACGCCGCGATCCGGTGCTTCGAAACCGCCCTGGAACATGACCCGAATTTCATTCAGGCACACGTCGCAATCGGGCGCGCCCACGATGTCGCCGGTGCTCACGCCGAGGCGCGCCGGGCGTTCGAGCGCGCGATCGTGCTGTCCGACCGCGGCATCCCGCCGCTGACGTTCCTGGCTCGCAGCCTGGCGCACCTGGGGGATACGGACGGTGCGCGGGGCATTCTCGGGGAAATCCGTGATCGAGGCCGGACGGAGTACGTGCCGCCGCTCGCGTATGCCTTGATCCATACGGCGATGGGGGAGCGCGAGCGGGCCCTCGACTGGCTGGAGCGCGCCGTCGACGCGCGGTCAGCGACGACGCCGTTCCTCCTGATCGTGCCGGAGTTCCAGGGCCTGGCGGGCCACCCGCGGTTCGAAGCGCTGGTGGCTCGCCTCCAGACCGACCGCATCCTCGGTGATCTGGCGCCTCCCGCCACCGAGTGATCTGCGCGACCTGCTGCGCTCGGGTACCGGTGTCTGACACCCGTACAGTACGGGTGCCAGACACCCGTACTGTACGGGCGATGCGCGGGATACCCCGCGCGTTCAAGCTTGCTCCGATACGACCGTGGCACTCGCTTTGCCTGAGGCTTCGGCATGGGAAGACCACGTCGTGAAGTCTCCGGAGGCCACATCTACCACGTGCTCAATCGGGGGGTTCGCAAGAGCGTCCTGTTCGAGTGCAGCGCGGAATACGAGCAGTTCCAACAACTTATGTGCCGCGCTGCCCAGCGTGTCTCGATGCGAGTATTGGCCTATGTGCTGATGCCGAACCACTGGCACCTCGTTCTCTGGCCGGAATGCGATGGTGCGCTTTCTGCGTACGTGCAGTGGTTGGCGGGTACACATGCGCGCAGCATCAACGCACGGTATGGGCATGTGGGTGCGGCCTATCAACGGCGATTCACGAGTGTGCCCGTGCGCGACGCTCTACACCTGCTCACGGTGCTGCGCTATGTCGAATCGAATCCTGTACGGGCGGGCCTGGTACGTGACGCAGAGGCTTGGCCATGGTCCAGTGCCACGTCAGCGTCGGCGGTGTCTCTGACAGCCAGCCCGGTACCTCGGCCTGCGCCCTGGTCCGATCTGCTGGCGGATTCCAGCCTGGACCTGTTCGAAGCAGCTCGGATCGAGCGCCCGCCGGTAAGGCTCCTGCGGAATCCGATCACTGAGTGGGGCGCGGCTGACCAGCCTAGGACACGATCCTGCTGAAGGTGTTGGAAGTACGGGTGTCTGACACCCGTACCAGTACAGTACCGGTGTCAGACACCCGTACGGAATTGCTACGCGACCTGCGGCATGCGGGCCGCAATCTGCTTCGCGCGCTCGATGGCGGCCTGCACGTGCGGGAGGATGTTCTCCCGTCCGACGTGCTCGACGAAGGCCGCCTGGTCGAGGAACGCGGCGGGCTGCCGGCGCGCGCCGCACAGCAGCAGCGTTCGCCCGGACTGCACCACCCGGTCGTGGAACTCCTCGAGCGCGTGCAGACCCGTGGCGTCGATGGCCGTCATGTTCCGCAGCCGCAGCACGACGATCGGACCGCATTGCGACAGGTCGTCGGTCGCATCCCGCAGCTTGTCCGTCATGCCGAACAGGAACGGACCGTGGATCCGCAGGATGCTCACGTACGGCGGGATGTCCTTGTCCTGCAGCACGTGGACGTGCCCCTCGGAGATGTACTCCGGCGTGACGATCGAGACACTCGTCGTATCCGTCACACGCGAGATGTAGAGCAGCGCCGCCAGCGCGATGCCGACTTCGACCGCCACCGTCAGGTCGGCCACGACCGTGAGCGCGAACGTGATCACCCAGACGGACTTGTCCGCGAGATCCAGGCGCAGGATGCCCGGAATCTCCCGCCACTCGCCCATGTTGTAGGCGACGACGAACAGGACCGCCGCGAGTGTCGCCAGCGGCACGTACGCGGACAGGGGCGCCAGCACCAGCACGATCGCCAGCAGCGTCAGGGCATGCACGATGCCCGACACCGGCGTCCGTGCGCCCGCGCGGACGTTCGTCGCCGTGCGGGCAATCGCGCCGGTCACCGGAATGCCCCCGACCATCGGCACGACGATGTTGGCGGCGCCCTGCGCCAGCAGCTCCGCCCGCGGATTGTGACGGTCGCCGATCATCCCGTCGGCGACGACCGCGGAGAGCAGACTTTCGACCGCCGCCAGCAGCGCGACGGTGAGCGCCGACGGGAACAGCGGCACGATGAGATCCGCCCGGAACGCCGGCACCTCGAACGCCGGCAGCGACGCCGGGATGCTGCCGAACCGCGAGCCGATGGTCTCGACCGGCAACCCGAAGATCGCGACGGCGCCGGCGCCGGCGACGAGCGCGACGATCGACCCCGGAATGCGCGGATATCTCCGCGGCACGAACAGGACCAGCGCCAGCGAGACCACGCCGACGGCGATGGCCGCCGGATCGATCGTGCCCGCCGCCTCCGCCAGCGCCGCCATGCGCGCGAAGAACTCGCTGGGGTTCTCCTCGAGGCGGATCCCGAGGAAATCGCGGATTTGCGTCGACGCGATGAGCAGCGCGATGCCGTTCGTGAAGCCGATCACGACCGGACGCGGGATGAACCGCACCGCGTTGGCCAGCCCGGTCACGGCGATCAGCACCAGGATCACGCCGGCCATCATCGTCACCATCAGCAGGCCTGACAGGCCGTGCTGCGCGATGATGCCCGCGACGATCACGACGAACGCGCCCGTCGGTCCGCTGACCTGAACCCGCGAGCCGCCGAGCACGGCGACGATGAAGCCGCCGACGATGGCGGTGTAGATGCCCGCCTGCGGGGTGACGCCGGAGGCGATGGCGAACGCCATGGCCAGCGGCAGCGCGACGACGCCCACCGTGAGGCCGGCGAGCAGGTCGGACGTGAACGCCTGACGGCTGTAGCCGCGCAGGCTCTCGATCAGCTTGGGCGTGAATTCCTGCCAGGGCACCCGCTGCAGGGCCCCCTTCAAGGTCGCGACGACGCTCACGCCGGCTCTCCGTCGGGAGCCGTGACCTCGCTCAGCACCGAGATGGTCTCGTGGAGCTGGGTGTGGAAGAAGCGCTTCAGCAGGTCGAGGATCTCGACCAGCACGGGGTCCCGGAGCGAGTAGAACACCTGATTGCCTGCTTTCCGTGTCGTGACGACCTGCCGGGTCCGGAGCACGCCAAGGTGCTGGGACAGGTTGGCCTGTTCGATCTGCAGCCGCTCCTGCAGCGCCCCGGCAGTCAGCTCGCCTTCGCGGAGATGTTCCAGCACGGCAATGCGGGTCGGATGGGCGAGAGCCTGGAAGAGCTGGGCCTTGAAGGCCCGCTGAGTATCAAGCATGAACTCATTATATTAGAAAATACGAATATTAGCCAGCCCTAAATCAATCCAGCCGAAATTTCAAGGCCGTATGCCGACACCGCCATGAACCGCTGAGACTTCTGCTGCCATCCTTCGGTGGGGCACCGGCGGCACCGGCGGCGGCACGGGGGCACCGGTGGGGCGGTATCATCACATGCACGACGCCTGCCCCAGGGGCCGGCTGGGTGTGTGTCGGCGGCGGCTGGCTGCCGCCCGATCATTCCGCTGGCCGGGTCGACGATCCAATGACAGATGGGCGTGATGTCGGTGCGCAGCCGGGGCGCGTACCGGCGTCACCGTGAGGAGAGGAATTCGCTGTGCGGACGACACTCGAGAGCTATGCCTACGCGGCATTGCGGATCGTGACGGGTCTCCTGTTTCTGTTTCACGGGTTGCAGAAGCTGTTCGGGATGTACGGCGGCCAGGTCGCGCCCATGGGGTCGATGTTCTGGGTCGCCGGCGTGCTGGAGCTCGCCGGCGGGCTGCTGATCATGGCGGGGCTCCTGACCACCATCGTGGCGTTCATCCTGAGCGGCGAGATGGCCGTCGCGTTCTTCACGGTCCACCTGCCGCAGGCCTTCTGGCCGATCGAGAACCAGGGCGAGCTCGCCGCGCTCTACTGCTTCATCTTTCTCTTCATCGCAACACGGGGCCCGGGCCTCTTCAGTCTCGACCGCGTGCTCGGCCGATCGGAGCGGCATCGTTGATCCGCCCGCGCACTCTGTTCCCAGCGCGGGCGGGACCCGATCCGACCTGATCCGACCTGATCCGACCCGATCCGACCTGATCCGACCTGATCCGACCTGATCCCCTGTTTCGCCTCCCCTTCGTGTTACCATCCCTGCTCATGTCCGCACAGTCCGGCGGCGGCCAGGAGCCCGGCCTGCTGCCGCTCCCGGTCACGACGGCGGCGGAGCCGCGATCGCTTCGGACCGCCACGCCTCAGGCGCGCGAATCGGCGCTGACCACGGCGCTCGCACGGTTCGGGGCGGGAGCGGGCGCGCGCGAGGACACGCCCGATGGCTGGGTCACGGCCGTCCGGGTCGTCCCATCCGTCGAGGCGCAGTACGCGACGTGGCCGGACGTCATCGATCCGCGCCTCCGCCGGGCGCTCGAGGCGCGCGGCGTCGCGCGGCTCTACTCCCATCAGGCGGCCGCGGCCTCCCTCGCGCTCTCCGGGCACCACGTCGTCGTCACGACGCCCACCGCCTCCGGCAAGACGCTCTGCTACAACGCGCCGGTGCTGAGCACCGTGCTGGCCGACCCGGCGAGCCGCGCGCTCTATCTGTTTCCGACCAAGGCGCTCGCGCAGGACCAGCTCGCCGAACTGCACGAGCTCGCGTCGCACGTGAATGCCGCGGCGGGTACCGACATCGGGGTCTTCACCTACGACGGGGACACGCCGCAGGACGCGCGGCGCGCCATCCGTTCGCGGGCCCACGTCGTGCTGAGCAACGCCGACATGGTGCACGCGGGCATCCTGCCGCATCACCCGAAGTGGGCGAAGCTGTTCGAGAATCTCCGCTTCGTCATCATCGACGAGCTGCACGCCTATCGCGGCGTCTTCGGCAGCCATCTGGCCAACGTCCTGCGACGGCTGCAGCGCGTCTGCCGGCACTACGGATCCGACCCGCTGTTCATCTGCTCGTCGGCGACGATCGCCAATCCGCGCGAGCTCGCCGAGCGTCTGGTCGAGCGTCCGTTCGAGCTCGTCTCCGAGAGCGGCGCTCCGCGCGGCGAGAAGCTGTTCCTGTTCGTGAACCCGCCGGTCGTGAACCGCGAGCTCGGCATCCGCCGCTCGTACCTCACCGAGGCGCGGCGCGTGGCAGGGGAGTTCCTCAAACGCCAGCTGCAGGTGATCGTCTTCGCGCAGAGTCGGCTCTCCACCGAGATCCTGACGACGTACCTGAAGGAGGATTTCGAGGGGCCGGCGGGCACGCTGGAGACGGTGCGCGGATACCGCGGCGGATACCTGCCGCTCCGGAGACGCGAGATCGAGCGCGGACTGCGCAGCGGCCAGGTCCGCGCCGTCGTCGCCACCAATGCGCTCGAGCTGGGGATCGACATCGGCTCGCTCGACGTCGCGGTGATGGCGGGCTATCCGGGGACGATCGCGTCGACGTGGCAGCGCGCCGGGCGCGCGGGGCGGCGGGAAGGGCGATCGGCGGCGGTGCTGGTCTCCAGCAGCGCGCCGCTCGATCAGTTCGTCGTGCGCACGCCGTCGTACTTCTTCGATGCCTCGCCGGAGCACGCGCTGGTCAACCCGGACAACCTGCACATCCTGCTCGATCACATCAAGTGCGCGGCGTTCGAGCTGCCGTTCGCGGCCGGCGAGCGCTTCGGCCGTGAGGAGGTGCAGGAAATCCTGCAGCTGCTGGCGGAGGAGCGCTTCGTCCACTTCGTCGAGGACGCCTCGGGCGGACAGTGGAACTGGACGAGCGAGTCGTACCCGGCCGACGCGGTGAGCCTGCGCTCGGTGTCCTCGGACAACTTCGTCGTGATCGACACGACGCGCGGGGCCGACGTCATCGGCGAGACGGACTTCACGTCCGCGCTGTCGACCCTGCACGAGAAGGCGATCTACATCGTCGAAGGACGGCTGTTCCAGGTCGAGCGGCTGGATTTCGAGGGGCGGAAGGCGTACGTGCGCGCGGTCGACTGCGACTACTACACCGACGCGATCACGTACACCCGCGTGACCGTGCTCGACGTGTTCGAGTCCGAGCCGGTGCCACGGATTGCCGGGGACGCGGATGAGATCGTGCCGTCCATCGCTCCGGGCCTCGCCACGCGATCGCACGGCGACGTCCGCGTCGTGTCGCGCGTCGTCGGGTTCAAGAAGATCCGGTTCTACACGAACGAGAACGTCGGGAGCGGCGAGCTGGATCTGCCCGAGCAGCAGATGCACACGACGGCGTACTGGCTGACGCTGTCCCGCGCGCTCATGGCAACGCTGCCGTACGGGATGGAGGAGCGGCGCGACGGGGTGGTCGGGCTGTCGTTCGCGATGCGGCAGGTCGCGCAGCTGCTCCTGATGTGCGACCGGCAGGACATCGGGATCTCGATCGGCGCCGGCGAGGAGGGAACCGCCGGGGCCGGCGCGGTGCCCGCCGAGCTCGACGAGCCGCGCATCTTCGTGTACGACGCGTACCCCGGCGGCATCGGGTTCAGCGAGCCGTTGTTCGGCATGCACGACGAGCTCGTCGCGCGGACTCGCGAGCTGATCGCGGGCTGTCCGTGCGAGCACGGGTGCCCGGGCTGTGTCGGGCCGATCGGGGAGATCGGGCCGGCGGCGAAGCCGGTGGCGCTGTTGATCCTCGACCGGCTCGCGCAGCCGTCCCCATGAGCGCCCGTCTCGAGAGCCGGCTGCGGGAGATCCTGCGGGCGCGCCGGGGCGACGGCGCGGGTCGCTCCGCGGATGGCGGTGATCCCGTTCCGTCGAATGACGGCGCCGCTCCGGCCGCTTCACGACCGCCGTTCGTCGTCGTTCAGGCCTCGCCGGACGCGCGGCTGCGCGCGGCGGCCGAGGCGCTGCAGGGGACCGTGATCGAGCGCGCCGGCGGCGCGTGCGTCCTCGTCGAGCGGTTCTATCCGTCCGACCATCCCCACGGGCTCCTGCGCGTGTCCGACGCGGGTGGACCGGCACTGTCCGCGGCGCCGGAGCTGGCGCTGCTCGGCGGCAGGCCCGAGCCGGATCCCGTCAGCGCGCGCGCCCTGCTGTTCATCGATCTCGAGACCACCGGACTGGCAGGCGGCGCGGGGACGTATGCCTTCCTGGTCGGCTGTGCCGTGCTCGAACGGCATGGCCTGCGAATCCGCCAGCTGCTGCTCCCCGGATACCAGCACGAACGGACGCTGCTGGCGGAGGTCGAGGCGCTCATCCGGGACACGGCGGGACTCGTCAGCTACAACGGCAAGACCTTCGACGTGCCGGTGCTGGAGACGCGGTTCCAGTACAACCGCCTGTGTCCCCCGTTCGACGGGGTCGGACACGTGGACATGGTGCACCCGGCCCGGCGGTTCTGGCGAGGTGCCGCTCCGGCGGGCGCATGGCCCGAGGCCGACAGCTGCCGCCTGTCGGTCCTCGAGCGCGCATTGTTCGGCGTGCGGCGGCTGGGGGACGTGCCGGGTTTCGAGATCCCGGCCCGCTACTTCGACTTCATGCGCTCCGGCAACGCCGCGCCGCTCGAGCCCGTGCTGGAGCACAACCGTCTCGACCTGATCTCGCTCGCCCTGCTCACCGGCAGGGCGGTGCGCCTGCTCGCCGGCGCGCCGGCCTCATGCGAGAGCGCGCGCGAGAGCCTGGCGGCGGGGCGGTTCCTGGAGCGGGCCGGGCAGGTCGATGCGGCCAAGCGGTGTTATCGCGATGCCGCCGCGCGCGCGTGCGTCGAGCGGCGGCCGGACGGCGCACAGGTCCGCGCCGAAGCGCTGCGCGCGCTCGCGCTGCGCTGCCGGCGCGATCGGCGGCACCACGAGGCCGCCGACGCCTGGCGCGGCATCGTCCTCGACCGCCGTGCGCCGGCGGCGATCAGACGCGAGGCGCTCGAGGCGCTGGCCATTCATTTCGAGCACCGCACGCGCGATCTCTCCGAGGCACAGCGCTACGCGCAGCTCTCGCTGGCCGAGCGCGTGGGCACACGCGCCATGCAGCAGGGACGCCATCGCCTGGCGCGGCTGAACCGGAAGCTGGAACGGGGGAGGGAGGCGGATGCGCCCGGACAGCCGCTGCTGCCGGGGCAGGGCTGACCGGGTTCGGGGTGCGGCGCGGAGCGCGCCTTACTGAACGGTTTCCTTCGGGGCTTCCTTCGCGGCCTTGGCCTTCTTCCGGGCCGCCGCGGCCTGCTTGCGTCCCTCGACCGTCTGGGCGCCGTACTTCTTCGTGAACCGCTCGACACGGCCCTCGGTGTCGATGAGCTTCTGCCGCCCCGTGAAGAACGGATGGCAGCTCGAGCAGATCTCGAGGTTCAGCTCCTTCTTGGTCGAGTGCGTCTTCCACGTCGCGCCGCAGGCGCAGCGCGCTTCGACCTCGTAGTACTGGGGGTGGATATCGGGCTTCACAACGGGCTCCTTCGAACCGGAGACAAAATCACAGTATACCATCCGGCACCCCTCGGGCGGGTCGGGTCAGGGGAGGAATCGCAGGGGCCGGAAGGCCTCCGGGTCGTGGAAGCTCGGACCGGCCGGCCGCGACCAGGCGGCGTAGACGACTCCCTCGTCGGGCCTCCGGGGCCCGCCCGGACGCTTGATCCGGAAGACGTTGAAGCGCCAGGTATTCCGCGGTTCCGGGGGCAGCGCCACCCGGCCGTCCGGGTAGAGCGACCGCAGCCCCGGCCAGGGCAGCCGCGCGAGGGCGGTCCAGCCGGCCTGTCCGCCGGCGAGCGCCACCACCCGCGACTCCAGCCCGTCCCAGTCCCAGGCCGTCACGGAGCGCAGCGCCGGCCACGGCGACTCGACCCGCAGGTCGCAGACGACGTTGGCGGGGCTGAGTTCGAGCTCCGCGTAGTTGCGGCCGGAGCCATCGGCGTCGAGGAACAGCTCGACGACCTCCTCCTCCCAGATGTGATCGTCGCGCGACGTCATCGTGTGCCACGGCGCGGGATCCACGGCGTCCCACCGCACGTGCAGCGCCTCCGCGTCCCAGCAGGCGCGGAAGCGCGTGCGGTACGCCTCCGGGCCCCATTCGATCGCGTGCGCGCGGTCCCAGCGCTCGTCGGCGTCGAGCACCCCCGTCTGGGGTACGTCCAGTCGAACGACGGAGTAATCGATGGGTTCAGGCGCGTGCGGATCGAGATACAGATCGGGCATTGGGGAGAACTTTGTAGCAGGCGCCTGGCGGCAGGCGGCAGGCGGCAGGCAGCAGGCAGCTGGCAGCGCGGCCTGTGGCTGTTGGCGGCCGGAACGTCGGTCCCTCACAGGCTGCAGCGGGGGCACGGAATTCACACGCAGGGCAACAAGAACTCCTGTCGCTGTGGCTCCGCGTGAAGCGGGCGCCGCGACGTGATTACGGCACGACCCAGTCGCGCGACCACCGGTGCTGGCGCAGCTGTTCCAGAAGGGCGGGATCGAGCGGCTGTCCGTCGCTCACGGCGGCGTTGCTCCGGACGTGCTCGAGCCGCCGCATGCCGGGGATGGCCGTCGTCACGGCGGGATGGTGCAGGATGAACCGGAGGGCGAGCTCCGGGAGCGTCATGCCGTCGGGCACGAGCGTCTTCAGCCGCTCCACGCGCGGGAGCGTCTCGGCGAGATGCTCCGGGGTGAAGTACAGATTGCGCCAGTCCCCCTCCGGCCAGCGCGTGTCCGGCCGCAGCGTGCCTGTCAGGCTGCCTTCGTCGAAGGGCACGCGCGCGATGACGGCGATCCCGTGCTCACGGCAGTAGGGGAACAGTTCGTCCTCGGGGTCCTGGTCGAAGATGTTGTAGACGACCTGCACGCAGTCGATCAGCCCGGTCTTCAGGGCCTCGATCACGTTGGTCGTCTCCCAGCGGTTGACGCTGATGCCCCAGCTGCGGACCAGGCCCTCGCGCGAGAGATCGTCGATCGTCCGCTGCCAGCGTTCGTCCCGCGCCCAGCGATCGCTCCACGCGTGGAACTGCTGGAGGTCGATCGTGTCGACGCCGAGGTTCTTCAGGCTGTCCTCGGTGAACCGCCGGACGTGGTCGGCCGGGAACACCTCGTCGAGCGTCGAGTCGTCCAGCTGAATCCAGCGCTGGTTCTTCGGCGGCACCTTCGTGGCGACGTACAGGCGCGTGCCGCGGTGGGTGCGGAGCGTCTGCGCGAGCAGGCGCTCGCTGTGCCCGGAGCCGTAATCCCAGGCCGTGTCGAAGAAGTTCACGCCGAGCGCAATGGCTTCCGCCAGCGCGCGCAGCGTCTGCTCGTCGTCCGATCCCGTCCAGCCGCCGAGCCCCCACATGCCATAGCCGATTTCGGA
>CAYUPN010000025.1:0-30312 GCA_964446605.1 uncultured Bifidobacteriaceae bacterium
CACCTCTCGTCGCTCGACGTGAACCACGGGTTCTCGCTCTACCCGATCAACGTCAACTTCCAGGTCGTGCCCGGCTATGACTACGGCCTGCGCGTGACGCCGAACGCGTCGGGCGACTTCCGGATCATCTGCAACGAGTTCTGCGGGATCGGCCACCACACCATGGTCGGGCGCGTGATCGTGGACGAAGCGCCGGCATCCGCGGCGCTCGACGGAGGGACGCAATGACAAGCCCCGCAGTGGTCGCGGCGGACACGCGGCCCGCCGGCGCGTTCCGCACCTGCCCCGTCACCGGACGGCTCGTGCATCGCGGCGCCGAGCGTCTCATCAAGGCGCACGCGGTCGCGTCCGTCGTGGCGCTGCTCATCGGCGCCGTCGCCGCCGTGCTCCTGGTGCTGACGCGCTGGCAGGCCGTGCACCTGCTGCCGGCGGTGTGGTACTACCGCATCCTCGGCGTGCACGGCATGAGCATGCTGATCTTCTTCATCCTCTTCTTCGAGATGGCGGTGCTGTTCTTCGCCGGCACCGTGCTGCTCAACGCCCGCAACTGCGCGCCGAAGACGTCGTGGCTGTCGTTCGCGCTGATGCTGGGCGGCGCGCTGCTCGTCGAGTGGATGATGTGGGCCGGCCGCGCCGACGTGCTCTTCACGTCCTACGTTCCTCTGCGCGCCGATCCGCTCTTCTACCTCGGGGTGATCCTGTTCGCCGTCGGCGCGCTCGTCACCGTCGGCATCTTCTTCGCCAACCTCGTCGTCGCGAAGCGCGAGCGCACCTACCAGGGCTCGCTGCCGCTCGTGGTCTACGGCGCGGTGACCGCCGCGATCATCGCCGTGATCACGCTGCTGCACGGCGCCGCGATCTACATCCCGACTTTCCTCTGGTCGCTGGGGCTGATGGAGGTCGACCCGCAGGTCTACCGGATGATCTGGTGGGGGCTCGGCCACTCGTCGCAGCAGATCAACGTCGCGGCGATGGTCGCCATCTGGTATCTGCTGGGCGCCCTGACGATTGGCTCCGTCGTCCTCAACGAGAAGATCAGCCGGTCCGCCTTCGTGCTCTACGTGCTGTTCATCTCGATGGCCTCGGCGCACCATCTGCTCGTCGATCCCGGCATGGGACCCGCGTGGAAGGTCGTCAACACGAGCTACTTCATGTACATGGCCGTGCTGGCGTCGATGATCCACGGCTTCACGGTGCCGGCCGGGATGGAGCTGGGCATGCGCCTGCGCGGCTACACGCAGGGGCTGTTCGACTGGCTGCGGCGCGCGCCGTGGGGGGACCCGGGCTTCAGCGCGCTGGTCTTTTCGCTCGTGGTCTTCGGCTTCGTCGGGGGCATCACCGGCGTGACGATCGGCACCGAGCAGATCAACATCATCGTCCACAACACGCTCCGTGTGCCGGGGCATTTCCACGCCACGGTCGTCAGCGGGACGACGATGGCGTTCATGGGGATCACGTACTACCTGATCCCGCTCATCTTCCAGCGCAAGGTCGCGTTCTGGCGCATGGCGAAGATCCAGCCGTACCTCTTCGCCGGCGGCATGCTGATCTTCACCGTCTCGATGACGTTTGCCGGCAGCTTCGGCGTGCCGCGCCGCCACTGGGACATCACGTTCAGCTCGGCGCAGTTCGACGTGCAGTTCAATCCGATCGTCGACCTGATCCTCGCCGTCGTCGCCCTGGGCGGGCTGCTGGCGGCGACCGGCGCGTTCATGTTCGTCGCGATTGCCGTGAAGTCGGTGTTCTTCGGCGAACGGCTCGGCACGATCACGCCGGGCGTCGCGATGGCCGGCGTGCCGGCCGGCATCACGCACCCGCCCGTCCACCCGGCGGACGTCGACGAGCGGAACGCCGCGCTGCACAGCCCGTCGCAGGGCTGGATGGGGCCGGCGCCGGGCACGATCGTGCTCGTCTTCGTGTTCCTGGCCGCGTTCATCGTGTACTTCTTCGTGAACTGGAAGATCCTCTCGTTCCTCTGGAGGATCGGATGAGCGTCCCGTCCGGCCGCCGGAGCTCCACGTCCGCCCGTGGCGCCCTTGCCGCGCTCGCCTCCATCGTGGCCGTGACCGCCGCGTGGTGGGCGCTCGCGCTCTGGCCGGCCGGACCGGCCGCTCCCGACTGGCTGCTGCGCACGCGGGAGGTCTGCTTTGGCGTGCGGCCCGACGGGCTGCCGAACGCCGGCGGCTGGGTGCTGCTCATCGGACAGCCTGCCGGGATGCTGATCGTGCTCGCGGCGGTCTGGGGCAGGGAACTGCGCGCGGGACTCGCGCTCCTCACCTCGCGCACCGCCGGCCAGATCGCGGCCGGCATCGTCGCCGGGGCGATCGTCGCGGGCATCTCCGGCGTCGTCGTCCGGGTCCGGACCGCTGGGCTGGAGCCGTTCGCGGCCGGGCCCGCCGATCTCGCGTCGCAGCTCACACGCATCGACGACACGCCGCCGGCATTCGCGCTCACCGACCAGCACGGCCGCGAGGTCACGCTGGAGGCTTTCAGCGGCCGCCCCGTGATCGTTGCGTTCGTGTACGCGCACTGCGAAACGGTCTGCCCGGCGATCGTCGCCGACGTGCTGGGAGCGCGGCGGCTGGCTCGGGGCACTCCGCCCGCCGTGCTGTTCGTCACGCTCGACCCCTGGCGCGACACGCCCGCGCGCCTGCCGGCGGTCGCGCGCGCGTGGGGACTGGACGACGATGCGCTCGTGCTGTCCGGGGAGCCCGAGACCGTGGAGCGGATCCTGAACGCGTGGCGGGTACCGCGCGCCCGCAACATGCGTACGGGCGACATCTCCCACCCGGCGCTCGTCTACCTGATCACACCGGCGGGCCGCATCGCGTACGTCGTCGGGGGGAGCACCAGTGCGATCGGCGCCGCACTCGAAGCCCTCTGAGGGGCATCCGGCCGGTCCGGAGACATCAGCCCGCATCGACTGGCGGCTGCAGATTCCCGAGGCGCGCAGACGTCTGCTGCGCCGATGGATGCTTGCCGTCGCGGCAGCGACCTTCGCCGTCGTGGTCCTGGGCGGCATCACGCGGCTCACGCAATCGGGGCTCTCCATCGTCGACTGGGATCCGATTCTCGGCGTCGTCCCGCCGCTCTCCGAGGCGCAGTGGGTCGGGGCCTTCGAGCGGTACCGGCAGTTTCCCGAGTACCAGGTCCGCCGCGGCATGACGCTGGCGGAGTTCCGCGCGATCTACTGGTGGGAGTATCTCCACCGGCTGGCGGCGCGCGGGATCGGTCTGGTGTTCCTGGTGCCGTTCCTCGCGTTCCTCGCCCGCGGGTTCCTGACGCGTGCGCTCGCATGGCGGACCGGCGTGCTGTTCGCGCTGGGTGCGCTGCAGGGCCTGATGGGATGGCTGATGGTCCGGAGCGGCCTGGTGGACCAGCCTGCGGTGAGCCACTATCGGCTTGCGGCTCATCTGCTCCTGGCGTTCGTGATTGCGGGCTACTGCGTCTGGCTGGCGTGCGACCTGCGTCAGGCCGCCGAGCGAGAGCAGCCACCGCGTGCGGCGCTGAAGATGATGCGTCGCGGCGTGGCGGCGATCGGCGTGCTGCTGGGGCTGCAGATCGTCTGGGGGGCGCTGGTGGCCGGACTGAAGGCCGGCCATGTGTTCAACACGTTTCCGTTGATGGCCGGCGGCTTCGTGCCACCGAACCTGCTGTGGCTCGAGCCGGCGGCGATCAACTTCGTCGAGAACGCGTCAGCCGTGCAGTGGGTGCATCGCGTGCTCGGGACCGCGTTGCTGCTCGGCGCCGGCATGCTTCATCTCGGCCTGGTCCGCACGCGTGCCGATCGGCGCTCCCGCCGGTTGAGCCTCGGGCTGCTCGGGCTGACCGGCGGGCAGTATCTGCTCGGCGTCGCCACGCTCGTGCTCGGCGTGCCGATTGCCCTGGCTGTCACGCACCAGGCAGTCGCGCTCCTGCTGACCGGTCTCTGGGTCGTATGGGCGCACCACGTCCGGAATGCGAGTCCGATCGCCGGCGCGGTCGACGCGCAAGCCGGCGCCATGCACCGCGCGCATCACGCGCGGATCTCCGTCAGCGCGGGCGCGCCCAGATCCCCCGGCGCTCCTCCTTCGCCCGCTCCTCGATGGCCCTGAACTCGGCGAGCCGCTCGAACGGCTTCGACGCGTCGACGCGGGCGCGCCCCTGGCGCAGCATCTCCGCGTTCACGAGCGTGCCATCCTCGAGGTAGACGTAGACCCGGCGGTCCTTCTCGTCCGCTTCCCGATCGAACTCGAGCCGCACGTCCTTGCCGAGCACGAGGTCGCGCAGGGCCCGCTGTCCGGCCTTGTCCGGCGACAGGCTGACGCGTCCGGAGATGAGCGGCGGCGGCATCGCGGGATTGGACGGCGGTCCCGGCGGAGGGCCGGTCGGGCCGACGCCCACGCGCGACTCGGCGCGGGTGATGCCGGCCAGCTTCAGCTTGCCGACTCCCGCGACCACGATCGTGTCCGCGTCCGGCACGCTGGTAACCGTCTGCGCGTCGGCGCCGGCGGTGAACAGTCCGAGCAGGAGGATGGCTGCGAGCAGGACCCTCATCGGGAACACCTCACACCTGATGGTGACAGAGACGAAGTGAGGGGTCAAAAGGCTTTGGCGGGGCTGAAGTGAAGCCCCGCCGCACAGGCAGATTCAAGAGGGGTCGGATCCGGTCGGTATCTGGCTTGCACCGAACATCGGTGCTCCCCGAGGATTGAAGCGATGGCTCAGGAACTGGCAGGCAGGCGAGTCGCCGCGCTCGTCACGGACGGGTTCGAGCAGGTGGAGCTCATCGAGCCGCGCCGCGCGCTGGAAGAGGCGGGGGCGCAGGTGGAGATCATCTCTCCGAAGGAAGGGGACGTGCGGGGCTGGGATCACCGGGAGTGGGGCGCCAACGTGCGGGTCGACAAGCCCGTGGCCCAGGCGCGGGCCGACGACTACGACGCGTTGCTGCTTCCGGGCGGGGTCATGAACCCCGACAAGCTCAGGATGGACAAGCAGGCCGTCGACTTCGTCCGCGCCTTCGAGGACGCGGGCAAGCCGATTGCGGCGATCTGCCACGCTCCATGGACCCTTATCGAGGCTGGCGCGGTGAAGGGCCGGCGCATGACGTCGTATCCCTCGCTCCGCACCGACCTGCGCAACGCAGGCGCCGACTGGGTGGACGAGGAAGTGGTGGTGGATCGGAACCTGGTGACGTCCCGGAATCCGGGGGACATTCCGGCCTTCAACCGGCGCATGGTGGAGGTGTTCGCGCAGTCCCGGCAGGCAGCCGGCGCCAGGGGAGCCGGCCGCACGGCATGACGGACCGCAGGCCCTGAGATGAACTGATCCTGTCCCCCGGGCGGGCGCTTCGGCATAATGGCGCCGGAGCGCCCGCATGACCCAGCCGACAACCCGTGCGAACCTGCAGATTTCACGACGTACTGCGCTGAAGACGGTCGGCCTCGCGGCCGGCTGGACGATCGTGCCCCGGACGGTGCTGGGCCGCGGCGGACAGAGGCCGCCGCCCAGCGACCGTCTCACAATCGCCTGCGTGGGGGTCGGCTCGCAGGGCCTCCGCGTCATGATGGACTTCCTCCGCCACGACGACGTGCAGGTGGTCGCGGTGTGCGACGTGAACCGCGGCTGCGACGAGTACAACGAGTGGTCGACGAACGAGCTGCGCGACAAGGTGCGCAAGCTGCTCGGCGACGAGGCGTGGGGCGGGAACGGTCCTTACCGTGGCGGCATCGCGGGGCGCGAGCCGGCGCGCGAGATCGTCGACGCCTACTACGGCGCACGGACGCGATCGGGGCAGTACACGGCCTGTCGGGCCGTGGAGGATTACCGCGAGCTGCTGGCGAATTCCGACGGGATCGACGCCGTCGTGATCGGGACGCCGGACCATCTGCACGCGCCGGTGGCGATTGCGGCGATGCGCGCGGGCCGCCACGTCTTCTGTCAGAAGCCGATGGCGCACACCGTCCACGAATCGGCGCGCATGGCGGAGGTGAGCCGCGAAACGGGCCTCGCCACGCAGGTCGCCGTCGGCAACCAGGCCTCCGAGGCGACGCGGCAGCTGTGCGAGTGGGTCTGGAGCGGCGCCATCGGCGCGGTCCGTGAAGTGGTGAACTGGTCGGATCGTCCCTACTGGCCGCAGGGGATCGAGGCGCCCGCCGCCGCCGATCCCGTGCCCGATTACCTGAACTGGAACCTGTGGCTCGGTCCGACGGCCATGCGCCCGTACAGCCGTGCGTATCAGCCGTTCATCTGGCGCGGGTGGTACGACTTCGGGACGGGGGCGCTCGGCGACATGGGTTGTTACAGCTTCGACACGATCTTCCGGGTGCTGAAGCTCGAGGCGCCTGCGGTCGTCGAGGCCGCAACCACCGAGCGCCACGAGGCCAGCTTCCCGAAGGCGAGCCTCGTGTACTTCGACTTCCCCGCGCGCGGGGAGATGCCGCCGGTGCGCGTGACCTGGTACGATGGCGGGCTGCGCCCGCCGCGGCCGCGCGATCTCGACGAGGACTCGCTCGCCGAGGTCGGGTTGATGTTCGTGGGGGAGACGGGGACGATTCTGTGCGGGTTCAACGGCGCGCGCCCGCGCCTGATCCCGGCCGCGCGGATGCGCGCGTTCACGCCCCCGCCGCCGTCGCTGCCGCGCTCGCCGGGCAACGATCGGGAATGGATCGACGCGTGCCGCGGCGGCAAACCCGGCGGCGCCAACTTCGACTTCGAGTCACGCGTGACCGACGCCGTGCTGCTCGGCAATATCGCCGTGCGCACCGGCGGCCGGCTGACCTGGGACAGCCGCACGCGCAACGTGGATGGCGCACCGGAGGCTGCCCGCTTCCTGCGCGCCGACTATCGAGAGGGATGGGACCTGTAGAGGATGTCTCGCAGATGGGGAGTGGCCGTTCTCGGCCTCGGACACTGGTACTCTGCCTTCGGGCTGGCGCGCGCGCTGCCCGGTTACGCACGCGCCCGGCTGGTGGGCGTGGCATGGCATGACCGCGCGCAGCTCGACGCTTTCACGTCCACGTTCGGCGTCCCGGGCTTCGACGACTACGACGCCCTCCTCGCGCGCGACGACGTCGACATCGTCCACATCGCGGCGCCCGTCGTCGAGATTCCGGAGCTGACCATTCGCGCCGCGCGCGCCGGCAAGCACATCGTTCTCGGCAAGCCCATGGCCATGCGGGTGGACGAGGCGGACGCGATGGTGGCCGCCGTGCGTGAAGCCGGCGTGCGCTGCGTCGCGTTCCAGGGGCAGATGCGGCTGCGCGCCGGATCGATCCGGACGCGGCTCGATCGCGGCGACCTCGGCGATCTGGTTGTCATGCACCAGACCGGGCGCTGGTCCATCGCCGAGGACTGGCAGAACTCCGGCCGGCCCGGCTGGTTCGCCGATCCCGCGAAGGTGCCGGGCGGCGCACTCATAGACGAGGGCATCTACTGGATCGACTGCTTCCGCTACCTCGCCGGCAGCGAGGTCGTGGAGGTCGAGGCGAAGACGGCCAACCTCGTCCATCGGGACATCGGCGTCGAGGACTGGGGACTGGCGTTCTTCCGGTTCGCCAACGGCATCGTCGCGACGCTCGAGGCGTCGTGGACCATCTGCGCCCCGCGTTCCAGCGGGCCGTCGCCGAAGCAGAACAGCGTCGTGCGGCTGGAGCTGGTCGGCACGCGCGGCGAGCTGGTCGAGCAGTGGTTCCGCGACCCCGGCCGGGGCGTGCTCGCGGCCGGCGCGGACAACTGGGTGTTCGAGCGGCAGGCCGAAGCGCCCTTCGGCGGGACGCACGCGCCGTTCCCCCTCGACCACCTCATCGACTGCATCGAGACCGGCCGCGAATCGCCGGCCAGCATCGAGGAGGCGCGCCGCTCGTTCGTCGTCGCGATGGCGGCCTACGAGGCCGCGAAGCGCGGGGAGCCCGTGCGGCTGTCCTGGTAGGACCGGGTCCGGAACCCGGCGTCGTCCACTCGGGCCGATCAGAAGATATCGTCGGCGTACGGCACCAGCCGGCGGACGGCCTCGGCATACCGGACACCGCAGGCCTGTCCGCGATAGAGCGCCAGCGCTTCCTTCGCGCGTTGCGCGCCGTCGAGTGTCCCCGGCGTGTACGGCTCGTTGCGGCGGAGCGCCATGAGGCGGCCCAGCCATTCGATCGCGGTGGGCCATTCATCGGTGACGTCGACGTACGTGTCGGGCTCGAACCCGATCGTGTGGCGCGGGCCGTTGTCGAACTGATAGGTCCGGGCGGGCGGGCGGAGTCCGTCGGCGTCGATGAGGCGATCGGCGAACCCGAGGGCGATCCGGCTGAGCGCCGCGGTGCGCTCGTGATCCGGGTGCTGATCGTGCGGCCACAGGGTGAACGCGATGTCGGGCCGTACGTCGGCGACCGCCACCGCCACCGCGCGCGCCGCCACCTCGTCGGTGCCGACCTTCATCTCCGCGAACTCGAGGAACCGCATCTCGACGCCGTACTCGGCCGCGAGCCGGATCGTGCCGTCCACGAGGGCGGCGGACCGGGCCCCGACCGGGCGCCAGTTGCGGTAATCTCCGATCACCGACAGCACGACGACCCGATGATGGCGGCGCAGGGCCTTGAGGAGCAGGCCCGGGATGCCGAACACGCAGTCGTCGTAGTGGGCGCCGATGGCGAGGATCGTCTGGGACATGCGGCGCATTCTCGCATCTCCGGCCGCGGCCCGCCGCAGTCCGCGCGCTGGCCTTCACGCGCCGCGACGGCGGGACATCGGATATGCTGCCCCGTGCGCGGAGCGCGTCCAGCGCGTCGCCCCCGGTGACCCCGAGTGCGCCGCCCGTTCTGACCCCCGTGAGGTCGACGTGAACATCCTCCTGCCCGTGTTCGCCGCCGCCGCAGCGCTGATCCTGGCGATGCGGCTGTACCCGCCCTACATCGCGCGCGTCTTCCGGGAGGACGATGGCAACGCGCCCCCGAGCGCGCGGTATGCGGACGGACGCGACTACGTCGACAGCCGCTCCCACGTGGTCTTCGGCCATCACTTTGCCTCCATCGCCGGCGCCGGCCCCATCGTCGGGCCGACCCTGGCGCTGGCGCTCGGCTGGGGACCGGTGTGGCTCTGGGTGGTGCTGGGCGGGATCTTCTTCGGCGCCGTGCACGACATGGCGGTGATGTTCACCAGCCTGCGCGAGGGGGGCCGCTCGATCGGCGACGTCGCGCGGAAGGTGCTCGGCCCGGCGGGGTACCTGCTGAACCTGCTCGTCCTGATTTTCGTGCTGTCGATCATCAACGCGATCTTCCTGAACCTCTCGGTGATCGCGCTGACGTCGATGTATCCGGTCGACTCGCTCGGACTGGCGGAGGGACAGCGTCTGCTGGGCACCATCGTCGAGGACGGCGTCGAGAAGGCGCGCATCGGCGGCATCGCGACGACCTCGGTCTTCATCATCAGCGCGTTCGCGCCGGTGCTCGGCTGGCTCATTCGCCGCGACCGGCTGTCCACGCGTGCCGCGTACGGCGTTGCCTTCGTGGTCTGCGTCATCAGCGTGGTGCTCGGGTTCCTGTTCCCCGTGACGTTGTCGGGCGAGGCCTGGCGCTGGGTGATGACCGGCTATCTGCTGCTGGCCTGCGCGCTCCCGGTCTGGCTGCTGCTGCAGCCGCGCGACTTCACCAACGTGCAGATCCTGTACGGCGGCATGCTGATGCTGCTGCTGGCCGCGCTGGTGGCGGGCGCCTCGGGCGCGTCGATTCAGGTGCCGGCCGTGGACATCGCCGCCGGCGAAGCGGCGCTGCGCGGGCCGGTCTGGCCGCTGCTGTTCATCACCGTCGCCTGCGGCGCGATCAGCGGTTTCCACAGCCTCGTCGCGAGCGGGACGACGGTGAAGCAGATCCCCCGCGAGAGCGACTGCCGGCGGATCGGCTACGGGGCGATGCTGGTCGAGAGCTTCCTCGCGGTGCTCGTCCTGGTGGCGGTCGCGTCGATGCTGTCGTACGGCGAGTACCTGGCGGTCGTCTATCCCGAGGGGGCGCCGTCGAATCCGATCCTCGGCTACGCGCTCGGCGCCGGGCGGCTCGTGCACCTCGCGTTCCCGTTCGTGCCGATTGCGGTCGCGGTCGTGCTCGGCATCCTGATGATCGAGGGCTTTGTCGTCACGACGCTCGACACCGCCGTGCGCCTCTGCCGCTATCTGATCGAGGAGTTCTGGCAGTTCGCGTTCCAGGGTGACGCGCCGGGCCTGCTCCGGAACCCGTTCTTCAACACGGCCATGGCGGTCGGGCTGATGGTCGGCTTCGCGCTGAGCGGCACGATCCGCCAGATGTGGCCGGTGTTCGGCGCGGGCAACCAGCTGCTGGGGGCGCTCGCGCTGGTCACCGTCAGCGTGTGGCTCGTGCAGCGCGCGCGCCGCAGCCTCTTCGCGCTGCTGCCCGCCGCGTTCATGATCGCGACGACCATCGCGGCGCTGTACCTGCAGGCGCGCGCCAACCTGGCGGAAGGCGGCAGCCTCGCCCTCGGCGTGTCCGCGACGATCCTGCTGTTCCTCTCCGTCTGCGTCGTCGCGATTGGCGTGTCACGCCTCGCGCGTGCGGTGCAATCGCCGCTGGCGGAAGCCGAAGCCACCTGAGCTGACTCTTGCGGGCCTAAGGCCCAGAGGGCCCAAAGCCTGAAGTCTGAAGTCCAAAGCCTGGAGAGTCGCTCAGATCGAGCCCACCGCCCGGATTTCATCCTCCGTGAGTGCTCGATCGAAGATCGCGAGCTCGTCGACGAGGCCGTTGAACTGCACGCCCAGCCCGATCAGCACGTCCGACGGATTCCAGGTGTAGGTCTGCCGCCGCCCGTCCAGCGTGCCGACGCGGCGGCCGTCGATGTAGCAGGTGAGCACCCCGGCGGTGCCGTCGCTGTTGAAGCGCTGGAAGGTCCAGGCGACATTGGTCCAGCGGCCGCGCCCGAAGGCGTCCGCCGCAATTTCCACCATCGGGCGCCCGGCGACGGGCACGTCCTCCCAGCGGCGCCGGTCCGGATCCCAGACATCGCGGTCGGCAAATGCCGCGAACCGGAAGCGCCGCGGCACGTCGTCGCGGGTGAAGTCCACGAACATCGACGCGTCGTTCCAGTCGCGCGGCGTGATGATCAGCGGGTCGGAGTAGCCCGGTGCGAGATCGGCGTCGGGGTCGAGCGAGAACCAGATCGAGACCGTGCCCTCCCAGTCGCGCTCGCGGTACGGCATGTTGCGCTCGCCGCGGTAGAAGAGGAACGCGGAGCCACCGAGGGAGATCTTCAACGCGCCGCCGCGGCGCCCCGCCCCGGGCAGGAGCTCGACCCCCGCCGGCGCGCCGGCCACGGCGCGTGCCGCCTCGCGCCGCGATGACGCGTGGTAGAGCGCCGGGTCGCCGAGCGCCACCGACGCGTTCACGCCCTCGTCGAACGGCGCGTAGAAGGTCAGCGCCCCCCGAAGGCCGGCCTGTTGCGGCGGGCGTCCGGCGGCGGCGAGGAAAGGAACAAGGACCAGCGCGGGAATCAGCAGGTGTCGCAGACGCATGGCGGGATGGTAGCGCACGAGGCGGCGTGCGAGCATGAGAGGCGTGAGAAGCGGATGGGCCGTCATCGTCGCCATCGCGGTGCTGGGTGCGGCCGGTACACCCGCCGCGCCTGCCCCCACCGTGCGATACGACGCCGCGCGAGTGTCGATGGGCTGTCTCTGGGAGATCGAGGCGTACGCGCAGGAGGGGGGCGATTCCGCGCTCGCGCTCGAAGGCGCGCTCGACGAGGTCGATCGGCTCGACCGTCTCCTCAGCCACTACCGGCCGGACAGCCAGGTCTCGCGACTGAATCGGGAGGCCGCCGCCGGACCGGCAGGCGTCGATCCGGAGCTCTTCGCGCTGATCCGGACGTCCCTGGAATACAGCCGCACGTGGGACGGCGCCTTCGACATCACGGTGGGCCCGCTCATGCGCGCGTGGGGATTCTTCCGGAGTGAGGGGCGGGTGCCGGACGCGTCGACACTGGAGGCCACGCGTGCGCGCGTCGGCTTCCGCCACGTTCGCACCGACCCCGAGCGGCAGACGGTCGCCTTCGACGTCGAGGGAGTCCAGCTGGATTTCGGCGCGATCGGCAAGGGCTACGCGGCCGACCGTGCGGCCGATGTGCTCCGGAGCGCCGGCGTCGAGTCAGCGCTCGTGAACGGCTGCGGCAGCACGATGGCCGCGATCGGCGCACCGCCCGGTGCGAGCGGCTGGGAGATTCCGGTGCGCGATCCGCTGCGGCGCGACGCCATCGCGATGCACGTCACGCTGCGCGACCGGACGCTCTCGGTGAGCGGCGGCGCCGAGCAGGCGTTCGAGAGCGGCGGGGCCCGGTACTCCCACATCATGGACCCGCGAACGGGCCGCCCCGTGACCGGCATGTTGATGGTGGCCGTGCTCGCGCCGACCGCCACGGAGGGGGATGCGCTCTCGACCGCGGTCTTCGTCGCGGGACCGGCCGAGAGCCGCCGGCGGCTGGCAGGTGCCTCCGGGATCGAGGCGCATCTGTTCGTGCCGGCCGGCGACGGCTGGCGGACGATCCGTCTCGGAGTTGCGGCCTACCGAGAGGACCCCGGCGCCTTCCGCAGATCCACCACCGCGAACAGGCCCATCTGCGGGATCGAGAACTCGGTGAAGCCGTCGACGACCGCCACGTCCTCCAGCGCCGTCTGCTCCACGCCCAGCACGTATGCCGCCTCCGGCTCGTAGACGCCGCGCAGCCGGACGCGCAGGCCGAAGACCTCGCGCCCGGTGTAGTTGATCAGGTGCACGCGCGCGCCGTCATCGCCCGCGCCCGCGCGGGCGATGATCACTTCGCTCCCGTAGATCCGGAGGGACCGCTGCTCGTCGCCGATGCGCCGCCGCACGCGCAGCGCGAACGCGCTCGGATCGGCGGTCGACATCCGCGGGAACTCCGGCGTGCCCAGCCGGATGTTGAGGGGGAACCGATCCGACGGGGCCTCGACGATCGCGTAGAGCAGATTGCGGCGGGTGAAGAGATTCATCACCTCGCCGGCCTCATCGGACCCGTCGTCCACCATCGCGAAATCGGCCATGTGCGGCAGGTCGCGATCGGGCAGCGTGCGCAGGAACTGGTGGACCTGTCCGAGCGGTGCCAGATCGCCCGGCGCCTCGAGCTGCAGCACGGCGTCGGCACTCCAGGTGGCGGCCTCCGCCGCGGCCACCGCCGCGCGCTCCACCGGCAGCATGTAGCGATACCGTGTGTCCGGCGCCCGCCTGACGCGCGAGCCGTTCGAGACGATGTACGGGGTGCGCGTCGCCGAGGCGACGCGCTGCCCCCGCAGTACACCCGGGGTCGCCAGCAGCTCGCGCGCGGCCAGATCCGCGGCGTCCATCGCTGTCACGTCGAACCCCTCGGCCTTCCACGCGCCCACCGCCCCGGCCGGCGCGCAGATGGCCGTGACGCCGGCGCTCCGGATGGCCGCCGCATCCGAAGGGGCGCCGTCCTGGTACAGGCACGGAGCGGGTGTCCCGTCGGCGGACGGCCCCTGCGCGGCCGCGCCGGCCAGGCCTGCCGCGAGCAGGGCACACAGCAGCGACGTTCGGAGCACGATCCGGCCGCCCCTCATACGGTGATCTCGCGCACGGTGATCTTCGACAGCTCGTGGACGCCGAGGCCCAGCGTCGAGGCGTACTCGACGTGGCCCGGCTCGCGGATGATGATGTTGACGTTCGGGTCGGCGTCCCGCGCGCGCCCGTCGTCCACCTTCAGGTACTTCGGCGATCGATCCCAGATCGAGATCGCGCCGTGCGCCTTGCGCTCGGTGTCGATGATGTCGAGCAGCAGGCGATCGATGGCGACCGGGTCCGTGCCGAACATGATCTGCTTCGGATAGAACACGTAGCGCGTCGTCCGCGCGAACGGCCCGGCGTGCCAGACGCCGCGCAGCCCGTCCATGATCTGCAGCACCGTCCGCGACCGCAGCGGCTCCACCGACGCGAGCGTGCCGACGAACGAGTAGGTGTGCGACACGCCGTTCTGGTGCGTTCGCGCGACGTTCGAGAAGCTGCCGTAGGCGATGTTCTTCAGGCAGCCGGTCACGCCCGTGGCGCCGTGGTCCTTCATGTTCGGGATGTTGATGATCTTCGTGAGCTGCCGGCTCACGAGCCGCATCATGTTCGAGCGCGTGTCCTCCTCCCCGAACAGATCTGCCTCGACGTAGACGGCCGGGTCGTAGCCGCTGTTGTCCGTACGCCGGTTCGCCGCCTCCGCCGCCTCGGTCTGCACGCCCTGCGGCAGGTGAGCGGCGTAGTCGCATTCATCCATCTGGTTCCGGAACCGCTCGTAGACGTAGATGCGCTCCGGCGGGATGCCGACCTGCATCGCGCGGGCGACCACCTCGGCCACGATCTCGTAGGCCGAGATGCAGTGCGGGTAGCCGCCGCAGTTCACCTTGATGCCGAGCACATCGTCGGGCTCGAGGAAACGCCGCCAGGCATCTTCCGGAGTCGCGTCTCCGGTCAGCGCGCAGATGCCGCGCGCCATCATCTCCTTGACGACCGCCGCATCGGCCGCGCCGGTGGCGGTGTCCACGCTGGCGGCAGCGCTCACTTTCACGACCGTGCCCGGCCATCGGCCGGGCATGCCGGGCACCGGCGCCGCCGCGTAAGGAGTGACCAGACGCATGCGCGGAACCTTCCGCACGGGGTCGGCCACGGCAGGGACGAGGGGCATTGCGGCCAGCAGCCGCACGAACGTCCGGCGATCCATGCTCCTTCCTCGCGTCTGTAGGGGCGGATTGACTGACCGATGGTAGCGCAGACCGGTGTCCGGCAGCACGGCGATCCGCCGCGTTGGAACCCGGGTCGTCCGCCCGCCGTCATTGCAGGAAGAATGACGGACCCTGCCGAATGAGCCGCGCATGAATCATCTCTGGCCCGCCGTTCGCTACTCCGGCCGACTGCTTCGCCGCTCGCCGGGGTTTGCCCTGGCCGCGATGCTGACGCTGGCCGTCGGCATTGGCGCCTGTACGGCGGTCTACACCGTCGTCCACGCCGTGCTGGTGGCGCCCCTGCCGTTTCCC
The DNA here is from genome assembly GCA_964446605.1 of uncultured Bifidobacteriaceae bacterium. Lineage (GTDB taxonomy): Bacteria > Acidobacteriota > Vicinamibacteria > Vicinamibacterales > JAENWD01 > JAENWD01. The sequence continues at coordinate 15,011 of CAYUPN010000025.1, forward strand.
GAGCCCGGGCGGCTGGTTCACCTCTGGCAGGTGAACGCATCGGGAGGCCACAGCCAGTTCTCCGATCCCAACTTCGCGGACGTCGAGGCCCGGAGCCGATCGTTCGTCGCGCTGGCGCAGTACACGGGAGACGATGCGTCGATCGTGGCCGGGCGCAACGCGGTCCGGACGCGGGTCGGCCTGGTGTCCCGCGGCTTTCCCGATGTCGTGCGCATCGCGCCGGCGCTCGGCCGCTGGTTCGTGCCGGAGGAGCAGCGCGAAGGCGGCGTCCGCGCGGCGGTGGTCAGCCACGCGTTCTGGCGCGACGTGCTCGGCGCCGAGCGCGACCTGTCGCGCCTGCAGTTCGCCTGCGACGGCGCGGTCCATGCCGTGACCGGTGTGTTGCCACCCGATGCCCGGATTCCGTTCCTGACCGCCGAGGTCTGGGTGCCTCGCGAGCTCTTCCCGGTGCTGCCGTCGCGCACCGGTCACAACTGGCGCGTGGTCGGCCGTCTTGCCGACGATGTTCCGATCGAGGGGGCGCGGGCCGAGCTCGGCCTCATCGCCGCGCAGCTCAAGCGGGAATACGGCGAGGCCACATGGATGGAAGGGGCTGCGGTCGTTCCGCTGAAGGACGAGGTCGTCGGCGCGTCCCGGACTGCGCTCCTGATCCTGCTCGGCGGCGCCGCCTTCCTGCTGCTCGCCGGCTGCGTGAACGCGGCCAATCTGCTGCTCACCCGCGCGGCAGGCCGCCAGCGGGAGCTGGCGATCCGTGCCGCGCTCGGGGCCGGGCGGGGGCAGCTGGTGCTGCTGTTCTTCTGCGAAGCGCTGCTGATCGCCGGCGGCGGCGCGGTGCTGGGTATCGGGTTCGCAATGGCCGGCGTCGACGCGTGGCTCGCGTTCGAGCCCTTGTCGTTGCCGCGAGCGGACGAGATCCGGGTGAGCGCGCCGGTTCTGCTCGCGGCGGTGCTGTTGGGAATCGGGTCGGCCGCGGCGATGGGCGTGGCAGCCGGACTGGGCGTGACGCGGAGGCTGCGTGCCGACTCGCTGCGCAGCGAAGGACGCCAGGCGGGCGCGTCCGCCGGTCTCGCGCGGGCGCGCGGCGGACTCGCGATCCTCCAGGTCGCCAGCGCCGTCGTCCTGCTGGTCGGCGCTGGCCTGCTGGGCCGCAGCGTGCTCACGCTCCTGGCGCAGGATCCCGGATTCCGCACGGGGCATCTCGTGACAATGGAGCTGGCGAGTCCATGGCCGGAGGACGAGGAGGAGATCCGCCAGCTCGGGATCTTCAACGATCGCCTGCTCGAGCGGCTCACGGCCATTCCGGGCGTGGTCGCAGCCGGCGGCATCAATGCCTTTCCGCTCTCGGGACGCTTCTCGGATGGGCAGTTCGCAATCCTGACGACGGACGGCGAGCGCCGCGTGCAGGACGCCATCGCGCGATGCGGCGCCCGGCTGTCGCACTGCGGCCCCGGGATGATTGGGCCGCTGTTCGACGCGATCGGCGGTGACACGTCGCTCACCGGAGAAGCCGAGTACCGGGTCGCGACGGCCGGCTACTTCCGCGCCGCAGGCATCCCGCTGGTACGCGGCCGGCTGTTCGACGATCGCGATCACCCCGACGCGCCGCATGCGGCGGTCATCAGCCAGTCGCTGGCCGGGCGCCAGTGGCCGGGCCGGGATCCGATCGGCCTGCGCATCGAGTTCGGCAACATGGACGGCGATCTCACGCCGTTGACCATCGTGGGCGTCGTCGGCGACGTGCGGGGGCGGGGGCTCGACCGGCCGCCGGCCCCGATGATCTACGCGAACGCCTCGCAGCGGCCGAGGGTCGCGGCGGCCTTCACGGTCGCGCTGCACACGAACGCGGACCCGGCCTGGATCACGGCGAGGGCCCGCGAGGTCCTCGGCGAGCTGAATCCCGAGGTGCCGCCGCGGTTCCGGACGGTCGAGCAGATCGTGAGCGCATCGACGGCCGATCGACGGCTCGTCATGCGCCTCATCGCCGGCTTCGCGACGGCGGCACTCCTGCTGGCTGCCGTGGGGCTCTACGGCGTCATCGCGTACGGCGTCGCCCAGCGCACCCGCGAGTTTGGTGTGCGGCTGGCGCTCGGCGCGCAGGCCGGCGACGTGCGCCGGCTGGTGCTGCGGCAGGGGCTGACGCTCGCGGCGATCGGCCTCGCCGTGGGGCTCGCGATCGCGGCCGGCGTCTCGCGAGTGCTCACCAGCCTGCTGTTCGGAATCTCGCCCGCCGATCCGTTGACCTATGCGCTGGTCGCGGCGCTGCTGACGGCGGTGGCCGGCGCGGCGACGCAGATCCCGGCGCGCCGGGCGACGCGCGTGGATCCGGGTATCGCACTGCGCGCGGACTAGCGCCGTTGCACACGTGTTCAGGGGGTCACGGGTCTTCGGGGAGCCCGACGGTATAGGATGCAGGCCCATGACGCGTCGCATCCTCGCTCCGGTGTTCGTGTCATGGGCGCTGGTCCTGTCGTCTGCGCACCCCAGTCACGCCGACGTCACGCTCGATCGCGAGTGGCAGGTGCTTCGATCGCCGAACTTCCAGCTGATTGGCGACGCGGGAGAGCGGACGCTCCGGTCCGTCGCGCGCCAACTGGAGCAGTTTCGCGAGACCATCGGCGCCATTGTCCCGGGCACGGTGGCGCGGGCAACCCCCGTGACCGTCATCGTGTTCCGCTCGCACAAGTCCTTCCAACCGTTCAAGCCGTTGTACCAGGGCAAGCCGCGGGACAACGTCAGCGGCTACTTCCAGCCCGGCCGGGCGGACCATTACATCGCGCTGACGACCGAGGGAGGCTCGGACTTCCACATCGTCTACCACGAGTACCTGCACATGGCGGTGAACAGCACGCTGAGCGGCATTCCGGTGTGGCTGAACGAAGGGCTCGCGGAGTACTACGGCACGTTCTCCATGGTCGGGCGGGACGCCATGCTCGGGCGTCTCATCGACTACCACGTCCTCAGACTGCGCGGGGAGTTCCTGCCGCTCGAGACGCTGGCAGCCGTCGATCACGCGTCGCCGCTGTACAACGAGGAGAACAAGACCAACGTCTTCTACGCCCAGTCGTGGGCGCTCGTGCACTACCTGATGCTCGGCAAGGCGCAGCAGTATCAACCCAGGTTGAGACACTTCGTCCAGGCGCTCATCACGGGCGTGCCGTTCGAGCGCGCCTGCACGGAGGGGCTCGGCGTCACGCCGGACGTGCTGGAGAAGGAACTGCGCTCCTACGTGCGCCAGCAGGTCTTCCACAGCGTCCGTCTCCGCTTCGACGAGAAGATCGAGCGGGTCGAGGGGCTGCGCGCCGAGCCGCTGCCTGCCGCCGACGCACACGCGTCGCTCGGCACGCTGCTGGCGCGGATGGGGCGGGAGGAGGAGGCGCGGCCGCACCTGGAGAAGGCGCTCGCGCTGAATCCCGACTCCGGCCTTGCGAACGCCGCCATGGGGAGTGTGCTGCTCACGGCGGGGGATCACCAGAAGGCCCGCCAGCATCTGGAGCGTGCCATCCAGTCTCCCGATGCGTCGTTTCTCACGCACTACACCTACGCGTGGGTGCTGCAGGAGATCGGCAAGCGGGCCGGCGGGGGCGGCGAGGCCGATCGGACGCGCATCGTGGCGTCGCTGCGCAAGGCCATCGCCCTGAATCCCGACTTCGCGCCCGCGTACGCGCAGCTCGCCTGGCACCGCGGCCAGGAGACCGGCGGCAGCGACGAAACCGTGCAGCTCATGCGGCAGGCGATCAAGCTGGAGCCCGGGCGCGAGGACTACATCCTCAGCTACGCGTACATCCTGGTGAATCGGCAGGAGTATCGCGATACCGGTATCCTCGCCGGGCATCTTGCGACGCGTGCGAAGGATCCCGAGGTCCGCCAGTCGGCTCGGGAACTGCTGGGGCACGTGCGCCGGTACCAGCAGGAGGCCGGACAGCTCGCGGCCGTGCCGGCCGGGCGGGACGCTGCGGAGACGTCGGCGTGGCAGCGTGGCATCCGGTCGTTCCGGTTTGCGTTCCGGCCGCTCGAGCCGGGTGAGTCGCGCGTGTTCGGCCGGCTGAAGGGCTTCGACTGCAGCGGCGGCGTCGTCACGGTGACCGTCGAGGTTGACGGCGCGCTCCTGAAGCCCACCGCGCCGGCGTTCGACAGGATCGACTTCGTCACATTCAGGGACGACTTGCAGGGACAGGTGGCGTGCGGTCCGCGCGACAATGATCCGGTGATGCTGGTCTATCGCCCCGACGCCGACAAGGCCGATGCGGGCACGGTCGTCGCGGTCGAGTTCGTGCCGCTGGATTACAGGCCGCACTGATCGACCCGAACCTGCTGCTGGCGCGCGCGTCGGTCCGGCAGCGGGAGCTGGCGATTCGCGCGTCGCTCGGCGCCTCGCGCGCGCGCCTCGCCGTCCAGATGCTCGCCCGAGAGCCTGGTGCTCGCGCTCGCCGCCGGCGCCGTCGGCATCCTGCTGGCCTGGGCCGGGCTGGCGGCCGTGCTCTCGATGATCCCGCCGGACACCATTCCCGACGAGTCGCACATGCGGCTGAACCTGCCGGTGCTGTGGTTCGCGCTGGGCGTGTCGGTCGCGTGCACGTTCGTCTTCGGGCTCGTCCCGGCGCTGCAGGGGCGAGCCGCGACATGGTGACGCCGCTGCGCGACTCGGGACGCGGCGGCGCGTCGCCAGGTCAGGCGCGGGCCCGCGGGCTGCTCGTCGTCGTCGGCGTACAGGCCTGCCTCTGGCCGGCGCTGCGGGCCACGCGGGTGAATCCGATGGAGGCGCTGCGCGCGGACTGAGGTCCGGACGCAGCCGCCAATCGGCCAGATCCGCAACCAAGTCCGCAATCCCCCATTCCGCAACGAATCCGCAATCCGCAATCCGAAGTACCGCAATCGGAAGCTTGCCTCCTCCCGCAGCATGCCATAAGGTAGGCCCGTTCAGGTCGGCGGTCCCGCGGTCGGTGCGCGTGTGGGGTGCGAATGGCGACGGTTCCCGTTTCGGTGGTGCCGCGCGGATTCGGACGGACGGCGCGGCAGGATGCCTGGTGGGCGGTTCCGGCTCTCGTGTTCACGGTCCTCACGGCCTTCGTCGTGTACGCGACGTGGGCCGCCTTCCAGGGCCGTGACTACACCTACGGTCCCTACCTTTCTCCCTTCTATTCGCCCGAGCTCTTCGGCGACTCGGCGCACGCCTGGTTCGGCGCGCGGCCGCCGTTCTGGCCGGGCTGGCTCCCGTTCTCGCCGGCGCTGCTGATCCTGCCGATCCCGGGCCTGTTCCGGGTGACCTGCTACTACTACCGCGGCGCGTACTACAAGGCGTTCTGGGCGGACCCGCCGTCCTGTGCCGTCGGCGAGCCGCGGGCGCGGTATCGGGGCGAGGCGAGCTTCCCGCTGATCCTCCAGAACGTCCACCGGTACTTCCTGTATCTCTCGCTGCCCATCCTCCTCGTGCTCGCCCACGATGTCTGGAAGGCGCTGTGGTTCACGGATCCGGCGACGGGGCAGACGGAGTTCGGCATCGGGGTCGGCACGATCGTGCTCGCGGTCAATACGGTGCTGCTCAGCGGCTACACGCTGGGCTGCCATTCGCTGCGCCACCTCATCGGCGGCCGCTGCGACGTGCTGCCCGACGGCCCGCGCGCGACCGCCTACCGCTGCGCGTCGTGTCTGAACCGGCGCCACATGGTCTGGGCCTGGACCAGCCTGTTCGCCGTCGCCTTCGCGGACATCTACGTCCGGCTCTGCGCGAAGGGGATCTGGACCGACCTGAGGCTGTTCTGACATGGCCGGCTACACGCGCTACGACTACGACGTGCTCGTGATCGGCGCCGGCGGCGCCGGCCTGCGCGCCGTCATCGAGGCGGCGTCCGGCGGCGCATCGGTCGGGCTGATCTGCAAGTCGCTGCTCGGCAAGGCCCACACCGTGATGGCGGAGGGCGGCATCGCGGCGGCGCTGGCCAACGTCGACGACCGCGACGACTGGCGCGTCCATTTCGCCGACACCATGCGCGGCGGCCAGTACGTCAACAACTGGCGGATGGCCGAGATCCACGCGAAGGAGGCGCCCGACCGCGTGCGCGAGCTGGAAGCCTGGGGCGCCGTGTTCGACCGTACGTCCGACGGCCGCATCCTCCAGCGCAACTTCGGCGGCCACCGCTACCCGCGGCTCGCGCACGTCGGCGATCGCACCGGGCTCGAGCTGATCCGCACCCTGCAGGATCGCGCGGTGCAATCGGGCATGACGGTGCACATGGAATGCACCGTCATCGACCTGCTCGTGGACGACGGGCGCGTGGCCGGCGCCGTCGCGTACGAGCGCGAGCGCGGCCGCTTCCTCGTCTTCGGCGCGCGCGCCGTCGTCCTCGCCACCGGCGGCATCGGCCGCGCCTACCGCATCACCAGCAACAGCTGGGAATCGACGGGCGACGGGCACGCGCTGGCCTACCGCGCCGGTGCGGCCCTGATCGACATGGAGTTCGTCCAGTTCCATCCGACCGGGATGGTCTGGCCCCCCAGCGTACAGGGCATTCTCGTCACCGAGGGGGTGCGCGGCGAAGGGGGCGTGCTGCGGAACAGCCGCGGCGAGCGGTTCATGTTCGGCGATATTCCCGAGAACTACCGCGCGCAGACGGCCGACGACGAGGAGGAGGGCTGGCGCTACACGCAGGGGGACAAGTCGGCGCGCCGGCCGCCCGAGCTGCTCACCCGCGACCACGTCGCCCGCTGCATCGTCCGCGAGATCAAGGAAGGACGCGGCAGTCCGCACGGCGGCGTGTTCCTCGACATCTCCTGGATTCGCCAGCGGCTGCCCGACGCGGAGGCGCACATCCGGCGCAAGCTGCCGAGCATGTACCACCAGTTCAAGCAGCTCGCCGACATCGACATCACGAAGGAGCCGATGGAGGTCGGCCCGACGACGCACTACATCATGGGCGGCGTCCACGTGGACGCCGAGACGCAGATGTCGACGGTCGAGGGACTGTTCGCGGCGGGCGAGTGCGCCGCCGGCATCAACGGCGCGAACCGTCTCGGAGGCAACTCGCTCTCCGACATCGTCGTCTTCGGCCAGCGCGCGGGAGAGCACGCGGCGCAGTGGGCGCGTGAGCGGCCCGGGCCGACGGTGAGCGACGCGCACGTGCAGGCCGTCATCGCGACGGCCCTGGCGCCGTTCGAGCGCGGCGACGGGGGCGAGATCGCGTATGCCGTCCAGCACGATCTGCAGGGGACGATGCAGGACCTCGTCGGCATCGTGCGGAACGAGGCGGAGATGCGGCGGGCGCTGGAGTGTCTTGCCCATCTGCGGCAGCGGGCCGGACGCGTGAGCGTCTCGGGCCATCGCGAGTACCACACCGGGTGGCATACCGCGCTCGACCTGCGGAACCTGCTGGCCGTCTCCGAGGCGATCGCGCGGTCGGCGATCGAGCGCACGGAAAGCCGGGGCGGGCACTTCCGCGAGGACTTCCCGGCGCAGCACCCGGAGTGGGGGCGGCACAACGTGCAGGTCGCGCGCGACGCGGACGGCACGATGCGGGTCCGCCGGGTGCCCATCCCGGAGATGCCGCCCGAGCTGAAGCAGGTGATCGCCGACGCGGCGAAGTAGAGGAGGACGCGTGGCCACGGCGACATTCCGCATCTGGCGCACGGTCGGCAGCGAAGGGCGCTTCGAGGACTACGAGACCGACGTGTCCGAGGGCATGGTCGTGCTCGATGCGATCCACCGGATCCAGGCGGAGCAGGCTCCCGATCTCGCCTGCCGCTGGAACTGCAAGGCGGGCAAGTGCGGGTCGTGCTCGGCGGAGATCAACGGCCGGCCCCGCCTGATGTGCATGACGCGGCTGAACCAGCTGCCGCTCGACGAGCCGGTGACGGTCGAGCCCATGCGCGCGTTCCCGCTGATCCGCGATCTGGTCACCGACGTCTCGTGGAACTTCCGCGTGAAGCCGCGGATCGCCGCGTTCACGCCGCGGACGCCGGACGCGCCGGACGGGACGTGGCGCATGCAGCAGCGCGACGTCGACCGGATCCAGGAGTTCCGGAAGTGCATCGAGTGCTTCCTCTGTCAGGACGTCTGCCACGTCCTCCGCGAGCATCATCTGCACGACCAGTTCATCGGGCCGCGCTACTTCGTGTACAGCGCGGCGCTCGAGATGCACCCGCTCGACACCGCCGACCGCGTGCCCGGGCTGCGGGCGGAGCACGGCATCGGCTACTGCAACATCACGAAGTGCTGCACGAAGGTGTGCCCGGAGGGCATCACCATCACCGACAACGCGATCATCCCGTTGAAGGAGCGGACCGTGGATCGCTTCTACGATCCGGTGACGCGGCTGCTGCGCGTGTTCAGGCGGTCGTAAACGGGCCGACCCCGTCCGGACGGACGGAGAAGGGAGTACGCCGTGCCAGACTTGCGTCCCCTCTCACCGGCCGCCATCCCGGCGGCACTCCAGCGCGCCGAGCGCTACCGGCTGCTCGGCGAGGGGGATCAGGCCGAGAGCATCTGCCTCGACGTGCTGGCCATCGAGCCGGACCGGCAGGATGCGATCGTGATGCTGATCCTCGCGATCACCGACCAGTTCCGCGAGGGCGGCGGCGTCGCGCCGAATGCCGCGCGGGCCGAGCATCTGCTGCCGCGGCTGCGCGACGAGTACGCGCGCGCCTATTACGGGGGCGTCGTGCAGGAGCGGCGGGCGCGCGCGCTGCTGGTGCGCGGCCTGACCTCGGCCGCGCGAGCCTGGCTGGCCGGCGCGCTCGAGCAGTTCGACCGCGCGATCGCGCTGCGCGACCCCGGCAACGACGAGGCGGTGCTCCGGTGGAATGCGTGCGTCCGCGCGATGAACCGGCTGCCGGTCCATGCGGGCGAGCCGGACGAGGAGCGGGCCGTCATCCTGTCGGAGTAGCCGCCGCCGGCGGCGCTCAGCGCACCGCCCAGTCAATCTCCGGCGTCCGGAACGCGTTGACGCCGAGCGCCGACCAGCGCGGCGCCTGACGGCCGAGGCGCGCCCGGAAGTCGTCCCAGCCCCGGGCCGACTGCGGCGTCCACGCGACCTCCGCGACCGCCGCGAGGCGGGGGAACGCCATGTACTCGATGTCGTGCATGGCCGCCAGCGTCTCCGACCACAGCGGCGCCTCGACGCCGAGGACCGCGTCGGGCTGCACGGTCCCCAGCAGACGCGCCGGATCCCAGTCGTACGCCGTGCGGACGTCGGGCATCCCGGCCCAGTTGAGGCCGAGCGCCGTCTGCTCGTCGTACTTCATGTCGAGGTAGACGCGGTTCGCCGGCGAGAGAATCAGCATCGTGCCGGCTGGCGGTTCGATGGAGGCGTCAGGTCGCCAGTACTGGACGATGGTCGCGGGGTCGAGCTGCGCGTGCGCGATCTCGTCCCAGCCGATCGGCTGCTTGCCGTGCGTGCGCACGATCGCCTGCGCCCGCTCCATGAAGCGGGCGTACTGCTCGGGCGTCAGCGTCTTCACCTCGTCACCGCCGATGTGGAAGTACGGTCCCGGCGTCATCGCCGCGATCTCGCGGACGATGGCGTCGACGAAGCGCCACGTCGCGTCGTTGTCGCACAGGGCGCTGAACCCGACCTCGATGCCGGTGAACAGCGGCGGCGCCTTGCCGTCGCAGGTCAGCTCCGGATAGGACGACAGCGCCGCGTTGGTGTGCCCGGGCATGTCGATCTCCGGGACGATCGTCACGAAGCGCTCCTGCGCGTACTCGACGAGGCCGCGGTAGTCGTCCTGCGTGTAGTAGCCGCCCGGACCACCGCCCACCGCGGTGGTGGCGCCGTGACGCGTCAGGTTCGGCCAGCCCGGGATCTCGAGACGCCATCCCTGGTCGTCCGAGAGGTGCAGGTGCAGCCGGTTCAGCTTGTACATCGTCATCAGGTCGATGTACCGCTTCACGTCGTCCGGTCCGAAGAAATGGCGGGCGACGTCCAGCATCGCGCCGCGCCAGGCGTAGCGCGGGCTGTCGGCGATTCGGCCCGACGGGACGGCGAGCGCGTGCGGGCGCGCGGCGCGCAGTTCGACGGAGGCCGGCAGCATCGCCCGCAGTGTCTGCATGCCGTAGAACACACCGGCGGGCGTCCGCGCGGCGATCTGGATGCCGCCGCTGCCGATGAGCAGCTCGTATCCCTCCTCGCGGGCGTCGGACAGACCCGGCTGCAGCGCCAGCCGGATCACCTTCCCCTCGACGGGACCCGATGCGGCCCGGACCGGCAGCGGGGTCTCGAGCGCCGGGCGCAGCAGCTCCGAAAGCTGCCGGCCGATTCGCTCGAGGTCCGGTGACGCCGGCTCGACCTCGATGGCCCAGTCCTTCTCGATCGTGATCGGCGAGCCCTCGTCAATCTCCACGCTCACCGGCCGCGGGATGACGGCCATGGTCATGCCGGATTGCCCCTCCGTCGGCATTTCCCGCCCGCCCGCGCACCCCAATGACAGCACGGCCACGGCGGCCGCGAGCGTGCCGGAGAGCTGCCGGATGCCGATTCGTCTCCTCACACCACCGCCATCGCTGCCAGGCATGCTCACAGCCCCCTCCACAGGTCCCTGATCACGAAGAACGCGAAGAACGCGTAGAAGCCGACGCATCCGAGCAGCGAGTAGAACGCGGCCCAGAGACGCGGCCCGGGGCGGAGCCGCATGATGCCGCCGTAGATCGGCTCTCCGGTGTACAGCGTGTCGCGGATCGCCTCGAGGTTGAAGACCACCTGCAGGGCGACGGCACTGGTGGCAATCAGGAAGATGGACGACGAGTACTTGACCGCGGCCGCGGGCCCCACCAGCCATTCGCCGCCGCCGATCGACGTCGCGGCCATGATGGCTCCCGGGCCGATGACCCGCAGGGCGTTCCGGAGTCCGAATGGCGGCGGTGGGGGAAGGTCGGCAACCGACCAGGCGGGGAGTCCGCCGTGCGTATCCGGCAGCGTGCCCGGCCCGGCCGGGGCGGTGGGCGGATCGGCTGTCGGAGGCAGCACCGGCAGAACGTAAGCCCAGTCGGCCCGGCCGTCAAGGCCTTGCCGCGTGGGTGCCGGCGGCAGCCGGCCGCCAGCTGCCGGCTGCCTGCTCCTCCGATCAGCTCAGGCCCGATCCGCAACCGCCGTCACCCCGACCTGCCGGGCACAGCTGGCACAACAGAACATCTGCCCGTCCGCCTCGACGCCGTGCCCGATGACCCGGCAGCCACAGTGCGCGCAGGTCGGCGCCAGCGCATGGATGGCGCACTCGAAGCTGTCGAAGACATGCCGCGCGCCGGCCATCTGGATCTCGAACGCCTTGTCGTATTCGTTTCCGCAGACTTCGCACCGAGCCATGGCAGCCTCCGCCCGGGCGGGCATGCAAACGGGACGCCCCTCGAAGGAGCCGGTTGTAACAGATCCGGCGTCTCGGCCGTAGAGGCACTGAGGCGGATTGTCGCCCGAGGCTGCGCGAGTCGCAGCCCGGCGGCAGCGCCGAGCCATGCCATTTGCCCGCCGGCGGGAACGCCAACCCGGCCGGCCCCCGGGAGTATGTGCCAATGACAGCAGACCATGCCGATCGTCGACCCGATGCCGCCGAGAGCCGCCGCGGGTTCCTGAAGGGTGCGGGCACCGTGCTCGCCGCCGCGCTCGTCACGTCCCGCAGCGCGGCCGAAGCCGGCGCCGCGTCCGCCGCGCCGGCCGCCACCGAGCAGGAGAAGCTCGCCCGGATTGCGTCGAACACCTATCCGATCCGGTGGATCTTCAGGCGCCGCTCGGGTGGCGGCGGTGGCGGCGGCGGGCAGCAGAACGAGCAGGTCGCCGCGATGCGCCGGAAGTACGGGGAGATCACGATGCTGGACTTCCCGCAGTTCACGAAGGACACCTTCCCCGGCGTCACGAAGATGGACCTGTGGTCCTCATTGTTCGGGGACGTCACCGACGACTCGATGTTCATCGAGACGAAGATGACGTTCCGCGGCCGGGAGCGCAGCTTCTACGAGTTCGACCCGGTGAGCAAGTCGGGACGCGCGTGGCTCGACAAGCTCAATGCCGCGATGTCGAAGGCCGGCGTGACGTGCCATCACGTCTCGAACAACGCGCCGCGCAACATCGCCGATCCCGACGCCGCCCTGCGGCGCGAGGGCATCGAGGTCGCGAAGCGCTGGATCGACGGCTGCGCGCAGATTGGCGCGAAGTCGATGCGCGTCAACACGGGCGGCCCGCGGATCGTGCCGTCCGCGAAGGCCGAAACCGGCTATCCGCGCAACGACGAGATCGTCGTGCTGATCCAGCACGCGATCGACTCGTTCAAGCAGATGGCGGACTACGGCGGCAAGAAGGGCGTGAAGGTGGTCATCGAGAACCACTGGGGGCTCAGCGCCGATCCGATGAACGTCCGCATCATCCTCGACGAGCTGAATCACCCGTTCTGCGAGGCCGCGCCCGACTTCTGCAACTGGGAGCACGAGTTCATGCTCTACCACGGGCTGAAGGCGCTGGCGCCCTACGCCCACACCACCGCGCACGCGAAGTACTGGGACCGCTGGAAGTCGGTGGACCTCGGCCGGTGCGTGCGCATCATGGAGGAGGGCGGGTTCAAGGGGGTCTACGCGCTCGAGTACGAGGATGGCCCCTGGGACGGCGTCGAGGGGGCGCAGCGTCTCTTCAAGGAGGTGCTCGCCGCGCTCTGATCGCGTGGCGCGACTGCAGGGGCGACAAGGCTGTCGCCCCTGCAGGTCCTTCTGGTACGCCCCACTCCGCGTCCGCTTCCGGCACGCGCGATCCCACCAGCGAACAGCATCCGCATCCCGGAAGCACGAAAAGCCGCGGTACTCCGCTCCAGGCGCGGCATGCGAATTGCCCTTTCCGAGGCGGAGTTGTCATGCGAACCGTCCTCGCCGATCTCCGTTACGCCGTACGCATCTGGAGCCGCACGCCCGGTCTGGCCGCCGTCGCCCTGGTGACCCTCGCACTCGGCATCGGCGCCAACACGACGATGTTCAGCGTCGTGAACACGGTGCTGCTGCAACCGCTTCCCTTCGACGAGCCCGACCGGCTGATGACCCTCTGGAAGGGGCAGCAGGAGGCGCCCGAGAGCCTGGGCATCACGTCGCTGCCGGACTTCCGCGACTGGAAGGCGGCCAGCCGGTCATTCGAGTCACTGGCGCTCTTCGACTCCGCGGGCCGCGGCTACAACCTCGGCGGCATGCCGGAGCCGGAGCAGGTGCTCGGGCTGCGGGTCACGGCCAGCTTCTTCGACGTGCTCGGCGTCCGGCCGCTCATCGGTCGCACGTTCACCGAGGACGAGGAAACGCCGGGGCGCGACCGCGTCGTCGTGCTGAGCCATCAGGTGTGGACGCGCCGCTACGGCGCGGACCCCGGCATTCTCGGGCGGACGATCCGGATTGACGGCGAGCCGTTCGAGGTCGTCGGCGTGATGCCCGCGTCGTTCCGGTTCCAGTTCTGGAGCGGGCTGCGACAGCTGTGGGTGCCGGCCGGCTGGACGGCCGGGGATCAGGAACGCACGTCGAACTCGTTCATCTGCATCGGCCGGCTGCGGCCGGGGGTGACGCTGGCACAGGCACGCGGGGAGATGGACGCGATCGGCCGGGCGCTGTCGGCCGCGTATCCCGCCACGAATACCGGAGGCACGGTCCGGGTCGTGCCGATACTGGAGTACGGAATCTCCGGCCTCCGCCCGGGCCTCCTTGTGCTGCTCGCGGTCGTCGGGTTCGTGCTCCTCATCGCGTGCGCGAACATCGCCAACCTGCTGCTGGCCCGGGCGGCGGTCCGGCAGCGCGAGTTCGCGGTGCGCAGCGCGCTGGGCGCAGGCCGCGGCCGCCTGGTGCGCCAGCTGCTGACGGAAAGCGTGCTGCTCGCCGTCGTGGGCGGCGGATGCGGGCTGATCGTCGCGTCCTGGTCGGCCTCGCTGCTCGCGGCGCTGCTGCCGGCGAGCCTGCGGTTCGTGCCGTTCCGGCCGCTCGAGCAGTTCGAACTGGACGGCACCGTGCTGCTGTTCGCGTTTGCCGTCTCGTGCCTGAGCGGCCTGTTGTTCGGCCTCGTGCCCGCCGCCGTCTCGTTCCGTGACGATCTCACCGGGGCGCTGAAGGATGGGGCGCGCGGCGCGTCGGCGGGGCGCGGCCGGCTCCGGCATGCGCTCGTGGCGTCCGAGGTCGCGCTGGCGTTCATCGTGCTCGCCGGCGCGGGGGTGATGATTGCGAGCCTGGTGCGGCTGCTGGATGTCGACCCCGTGCTGGATCCGGACAACGTCCTCGTCCTCGCCATCTCCGTGCCGCAGGAGAACCTGTATTACGGGCCGCCCGGCAACCCGCAGTTCTGTCAGTCCCTCACCGAGCATGTCGGCGCCGTGCCCGGCGTCGTCTCCGTCGGCGCCATCTCGCATCTGCCGCTGAGCGGCGGCGGCGCGGGACGTTCGTTCGTCCTCGAGGGCCGCGACGATCCCGGTCCGGCCAATCGGCCGAGCGCCGGGTACAGCGTCGCCTGTCCCGGCTTCTTCGAGACGCTCGGGATCCCGATCGTGGCGGGCCGCGCCTTCGACGCGAGCGACCGGCTCGGCGCTCCAGCGGTGGCCGTCGTCAACGAGACCTTCGCCGAGCGCTACTGGCCGGGCGAGGAGGCCGTCGGCAAGCGATTCCGGCTCAACACCGGCGAAAACGAGCCCTGGCTGACGATCGTCGGCGTCGCGCGGGGTTTCCGCCACTACAGCCTCGACAGCGACCTGGCGCCGTGGTTCTGGCGTCCCTATCACCAGTCCGGCTGGCCGGTCCTCAGCGTCGTGGTCAAGACGGCATCGGCTCCGCAGGGGTTCGAGCGCGCGGTCCGCGAAGCCATCGCGATCGTCGAGCCCGAGCGTCCCGTGGCGGCCGTCCGGACGATGGAGGAGGTGATCGGCGGGTCGGTGTCGTCGCGCCGGTTTCCGATGGTCGTGCTGACCGTCTTCGCGGGGCTGGCGCTCGTCCTCGCCGCCGTCGGCATCGCCGGCGTCGTCGGGTACTCGGTCGTGCAGCGGACGCAGGAGATTGGCGTGCGCATGGCGCTCGGCGCCGAGCCGCGCGACGTGCTGCGCCTCGTTCTCGGCCACAGCATGCGATGGGCGATCGGCGGGCTGGTCGCCGGGCTGCTCGTCTCGCTGGGGGTGCTCCAGGTGCTGCGCGCGATGCTGTTCGGCGTCGAGCCGACCGACCCGATGGTGCTGAGCGCCGTGTTCGTCGTGCTGCTGCTCGTCGCGCTTGGCGCGAGCTACCTGCCCGCGCGGCGCGCGATGCGGGTGAATCCGGTGGACGCGCTCAGGGTGTAAACCCGAAACGGAAAGCGGGAAACAGGAAGGGCGCGACGGCTCGGTGA
>CAYUPN010000025.1:30412-40429 GCA_964446605.1 uncultured Bifidobacteriaceae bacterium
GCCGTCAGAAAGCGGCGGAACGCATCCATCTCGTCCTTCGCGACGAGAACTTCCGGTTCCCGCGGTCGTCGCGGCGGCGTTGCCCTTTCGGGCACCGCCGCCCTCTTGATCTCGTGTAGCGGCGGGGCTTCAGCCCCGCCTGCAGGCGGCGAAGCCGCACTCTCGCTCACCAGTAGCGGCGGGGCTGTACTCTCGGAGGCCTGCAGCGGCGGGGCTTCAGCCCCGCCTGCAAGCGGCGCTGGTGCGCCGCCGCTACGGGTAGTCACGGGGGAACGCGGCAGCCACATCAGCGCAATCAGCACGGTCGCCGCCACCAATCCCGCCGCGCCGATCGGCCACGCCATCCACCACCCGCGCCGTTCTCCGGCGACACGCGTCCGCACGCGGGCCGCGAAATCGCCGCGCGGCTCGACGTCGAGCGCGGCGTCGATCGCCCGATTCAGCGCCTCGTCTTCGTTCAGCGGCTCGAATCGCCCGCCAGACACTGGAGCGCCTCCTTCAGTTGCTTCCGCGCCAGGAACAGCCGCGACTTCACCGTCCCCTCCGGAATCCGCAGCAGCCGTGCGACCTCGCCGAGATCGTGTCCCTCGATGCTCGCGAGCACGACGACGACCCGCAGCTTGTCCGGCAGCGCGTCGATCGCGCGCCAGAGATGCGCGGCGCGGTCCTGGGCCTCGACGAGATCGGCCGCCGTCGGCGCCGGCGGGGTGTCCGCGACGAGGATTTCGCGCGCCTCGCGGCGCCGGTCCGACCTCCGGCGATCGATCGCCAGCCGCCACGTGATGCGCACCAGCCACGCCCGGAACCGCTCGCGGTTCCGCAGCCGCCAGAACGCCCGGTGCGCCCGCACGAACGCATCCTGCGCGACCTCCTCCGCATCCTCCCGGTGCCGCAGCACGCTGTAGGCGACGCGGAACGCCGGGGTCGACGAGTCCGCGAGCCGCGCCTCGAATTCGGGATCGACGGGAGGGGTCATCCGGTCAGCCGCCCCATGCCCTCATGTCGCTCACGCCCGGTCCCTGACAAGCCAGACGCCACGGAGGGGGAAGGGGTTCACTGAGACTGGAAGCGGGAAACGAAAAACGGGAAGGGCGCGCCCGCTCGGTGACTCCTGCTTGCGGGTTCTGATCATCCGAGGAGCGCTTCGAGCTCATCCAGCAGCGCCACCTGAGCCGGGTTGATGCGGCGCCGCGCCTCGTCCAGGCCGAACCAGGCGGCGCGATCGACTTCGGGGAACTCGCGCGTCCGGCCGGAGCCTCGGGGCCATTCCAGCGTGAACGTGTTGCTGACGATCGCGTCGGCATCCAGGTCGGCCTCGACGGCCCAGGCGTGCACCGTCTTGCCGCCGGCCTGACGGATCGGGCGGAGCGGCGCGGCCGTCACGCCGCTGAGCTGCGTGCCCGTCTCCTCGGCGAGTTCGCGGAACGCCGTCTCGAGCAGATCGTCGGAGGGGGCCGCCTCGCCCTTCGGAATCGACCAGGCACCCTCGTCCTTTCGTGCCCAGAACGGCCCGCCTGGATGAACCAGGAACACCTCGATCCGTCCGTCCCGGCGGCGGTGAAGCAGCAGACCGGCGCTCTGGCGTGGCACGGCGCCATCGTGGAGCACGGCAGTCGCGCCGTCAATGGACCGGCGCAAGTCTTGCTCACGCAGAGGAAAGACGAGGCACCGGTGCATGGGCGCGCGACGGGGGATGGACCATCCGCCACGGCTCATGCACGTACACCGGATTCCGAGGGGGAGACCATGGCGCTGAAGATGGGGCAGTCCGACATCCTCGCGGAAGAGAACCGAGGGAAGCGCGACGAGATCATCAAGCTGCTGACCAAGGCCTACTGGATGGAGATCGAGACGGTCGTGAACTACATCGCGGCCTCGACCAATCCGGATGGCGTCCGCGCGCAGGAGATCATCGAGGCGCTCGAGAAGGACATCACCGAAGAGCTGGGACACGCCCAGAAGTACGCGCGCCGCATCAAGGAGCTCTATGGCGTGGTGCCCGGGTCGCTCGACTTCAGTCCGGAACAGCACAGCCTGCAGCCGGCCTCCGAGCAGACGGACATCGTCCACGTGATCCGCGGCGTCATCGACGGCGAGCGCGAGGCCATTCGTTATTACAACGAGATCATCGAGGCCTGCGACGGCATCGACTGGGTCACCCAGGACATGGTGATCGACATCCTGCGCGACGAGCAGGGCCACCTGCGTCTGTTCGAGGGCTTCCTGCGCGAGTACCAGGCCGAGGGCAAGGCGTAGAGCACGCCGGCGTCGCGAATCGCGACAGCGCGCGGCGGGCGCTGCCGCTTGCAGTACGTCCGGCGGCCTGCGTCCGCCGGCTGCCCGGGAGGTAGTGATGTCCACAGAGCACCAGGTTCCAGGCCCCTCTCACCCCGGCGACTGGCGGATGCGCGGCGCGCCTCTCCCCGAGCCCTCCGGCGACGTGCCGGGCGTGGTCGGGGAGCGGCTCCGGACTCCCGCGAATGGCCGCCCCGACGGGCTTGCCGGCGGACTCGGCTGGATGAGCCTTGCGCTCGGCGCGGCCGCGACCACCACGCCGGGACGCGTCGCGCACCTGATGGGGCTGCCGGATGAACGCGAGACGCGAGACATCGTCCGGGCCGTGGGTTTCCGCGAGATCGCGAGCGGGGCGGGCATCCTGACCCGGAAGCCGCCGACCGGGTGGTTGTGGGCCCGCGTGGCCGGCGACGTCATGGACCTCGCGCTGCTCGGCTCCGCGTTCCGCCGCGACGATGTCGACACCCGGCGCCTGACCACGGCGGCCGGCGCCGTCGCCGGCATCACGGCGCTCGACGCGCTGGTCGCGCAGGCGATGCGGCGCGAGGCGGCGCCGGTCGAGGCGCCCGTGGAGGTGATGGTCTTCCACACGATCACCATCAACCGGCCGCAGGCGGAGCTGTACCGGTTCTGGCGCGACCTCAGGAACCTGCCACGGTTCATGCGACATCTGCATTCCGTCGCGGTGCTCGACGACAAGCGGTCGCGGTGGCGCGCCCGCGCCCCGGCCGGCATGAAGGTGTCCTGGGACGCGGAGATCGTCGAGGACGTGCCGAACGAGCGCATCGCCTGGCGGTCGCGGCCCGGCTCGCGCGTGCCGAACCACGGCAGCGTCGAGTTCGTGCCCGCTGCAGGGGGACGTGGAACGGAGGTGCGGGTCCATCTGGCCTACGAGCCGCCCGCAGGCCGCCTCGGATGGCTCCTGGCGAAGCTGTTCGGCGAAGAGCCCGACTGGCAGGTCCGCGACGACCTGCGGCGCTTCAAGCAGCTGATGGAAACCGGCGAGATCCCGATGTCGGAATCGTCGTTCACGCGCGGCGGACCGGCGCGCCCGCCGAAGCGGCGGGGCCGCTGGCTCCGCCGGCGCTCCTCCAGGTACTGAGGTGCCGCCATGAAGGCCATCTGCTGGCACGGCAAACAGCGCGTCACGGTGGACGAGGTCCCCGATCCGGTCATCCTCAACGAGCAGGACGCGATCGTGCGCGTGACGTCCACCGCGATCTGCGGCTCGGACCTGCACCTCTTCAACGGCTTCATCCCGACGATGAAGCGCGGCGACATCCTCGGTCACGAGTTCATGGGGGAGGTCGTCGAGGTCGGTCGCGGCGTGAAGAAGCTGAAGGTCGGCGATCGCGTGGTGGTGCCGTTTCCGATCGCGTGCGGGCGCTGCCTGAACTGCGAGCGCGAGCTGTACTCCCTGTGCGAGAACTCGAACCCGAACGCCTGGATGGCCGAAGAGCTGATGGGCTTCTCGCCGGCGGGCATCTTCGGGTACTCGCACATGCTCGGCGGATACGCCGGCGGTCAGGCCCAGTACGCGCGCGTGCCCTTCGCGGACGTCGGGCCGATCAAGGTGCCCGATCACATCCCGGACGAGCAGGCGCTGTTCCTCTCGGACATCCTGCCGACGGGCTACATGGCCGCCGAGGCCTGCGAGATCAAGCCGGGCGATGTCGTCGCGGTCTGGGGGTGCGGCCCCGTCGGCCTCTTCGCCATCCGCTGCGCGTTCCTGCTCGGCGCCGAGCGGGTGATTGCGATCGACCGGTTCCCGTACCGGCTGCGGTGGGCGCGGGAGCATGGCGGCGCGGAGACGCTGAACTACGAGGAGTGCGACGTCCACGAGACGCTGAAGGACATGACCGGCGGGCGCGGGCCCGACGCCTGCATCGACGCCGTCGGCATGGAAGGGCACGCGCCGGGGCTGACGGGCGCCTACGACCGGATCAAGCAGGCCCTGATGCTCGAGACCGGCCGGCCGATTGCGCTGCGCCAGGCCATCTTCGCCTGCCGCAGCGGCGGCATCGTCTCCGTGCCCGGCGTGTACGGCGGCTTCCTCGACAAGTTCCCGTTCGGCGCCGTGATGAACCGCTCGATCACGATCAAGTCCGGGCAGACGCACGTGCATCGCTACCTGCGCCCGCTGCTCGATCGGATCGAGCGCAGCGAGCTCGACCCGAGCTTCGTCGTCTCGCACCAGATGCGGCTCGAGGACGCGCCGCGGGCCTACGAGATGTTCACGCACAAGCAGGACGAGATGGTCAAGGTCGTCCTGAAGCCGCATTGATTTCGCAGGTCACCCCAGGAGCCCGCGCCCGCTCGCGGCGCGGGCGCAGGGGCGATCGCCGCGGACGAGCAGGGCCGATCCGGAGGGCCGGTTCCCGTGCGATAGTGATCGTCCATGACGAGCAGTGCATGGACGATTCGGCCGGCCTCCGCCGGCGACCGGGAGGCTCTCGGCCGGCTGGGCGCTCTGTTGATGCGGGTCCACTACGGCTTCGACACCCACCGGTTCCTGGCACCGGGCGATCACGCGGAGGACGGCTACGCGGCCTTCCTGACTTCGCAGCTCGACGATCCCGACGTCCTGGTCCTCGTCGCCGTCGACGGCGACCGGGTGCTCGGCTACGTGTATGCCGGCGTGGAGCCGATGTCGTGGCGCGAGCTGCGGGATCGGACGGGCTTCATCCACGATCTGGTGGTCGACGGCCCGGAGCGGCGGCTGGGCATCGCGACGGCCCTGCTCGAGGCCGCCATCGACTGGCTCCGCGCCCGTGGCATGCCGCGGGTGATGCTCTGGACCGCCGATCCGAACGACGCCGCGCAGCACCTGTTCGCGCGCCAGGGTTTCCGGCGTACGATGCTCGAGCTGACGCGCGAGCTGTGAACGCACCGCCCCCGTCCTGCGTCTAACCCGACAATCCTTCCCCAGGGGTGACGGCCTCGAACGCCTGTTACGCCACGACGCCAGGAGGGCCGGCCGTCAGGCCGGCGGAGTTCTCCCGATGAGACACCTGCGGTTCGCCCTGCGTACCCTCTTTCGCACTCCTTTCGTCACCACGATCGCCATCGTCTCGCTCGCGCTGGGTATCGGCGCCAACACCGCCATCTTCTCGCTCTACAACCAGCTCCTGCTGAAGCCGCTCCCGGTCCATGCGCCGGAGCAGCTGGTGAACCTCTCGGCTCCCGGTCCGAAGCCCGGCTCGCAGTCCTGCAACCAGGCCGGCGACTGCGACGAGGTCTTCAGCTACGCGATGTTCCGCGATCTGGAGCGGCTGCAGACGTCCTTCACCGGCATCGCCGCACACCGCCTGTTCGGCGCGAATCTCTCGTACCGCGGGCAGACGATGAGCGGCGAGGGGCTGAGCGTCTCGGGCAGCTATTTCCCCGTCCTCGGCCTCCAGCCCGCGCTCGGCCGGCTGCTCGGGCCCGGCGACGAACCGGCGATCGGCGAATCGCGCGTGGTGGTCCTCAGCCACGCCTACTGGCAATCGCGCTTCGGCATGAACCCGGACGTGCTGAACGAGCCGATTGTCGTGAACGGGCAGACGCTGACGATCGTGGGTGTGGCACCGGCCGGGTTCGACGGGACGACCCTCGGTGCGCGGCCGCAGGTGTTCGTGCCCATCACCCTGCAGGGACTGGTCCAGCCCGGGTTCGACAACTTCGAGAACCGGCTCGCGTACTGGATCTACCTGTTCGCGCGCCTGAAGCCCGGCGTCACCATCGACCAGGCGGCCGCCGCGATCGACACGCCGTACCGGAACCTGCTGCAGGAAGTCGAGCTGCCGCTGCAGCAGGGCATGAGCGATGCGACGCGCGAGCGGTTCCGCACGAAGCGCGTCGAGATCTCGCCCGGCGCCCGCGGACAGAGCAACATCTCGCGCGAGACCCGCGGGCCGATGACGCTGCTGCTGGCCGTGACGGCGCTGGTGCTCCTGATCGCGTGCGCCAACATCGCCAACCTGTTGCTCGCCCGCGCGGCCGCGCGCGCCAGCGAGATCGCCGTGCGGCTCTCGATCGGCGCGAGCCGCTGGGATCTGGTCCGCCAGCTGCTCGGCGAATCGCTGCTGCTCGCGCTGTTCGGGGGCCTCGCCGGGCTCCTGATCGCGTACTGGACGCTCGATCTGATCGTCGCGATCATGCCGGACGAGTCGGCCGAGATGATCGCCGGGGCCATCGACCTGCAGGTGCTGCTCTTCGCCCTGGCGCTGACCGTCGGCACGGGCCTGCTGTTCGGGCTGTTTCCGGCGTTGCACAGCACCCGGCCGGACCTCGCGCCGGTGCTGAAGGGGCAGGCGGGGCAACCCGCCGGCACGCGAAGCGCCGCGCGGTTTCGCACGTCGCTCGCGACCGCGCAGATCGCGCTCTCGATGGCGCTGCTGGCCTCGGCGGGTCTGTTCACGAAGAGCCTGCTGAACATCAGCCGGATCGATCTCGGGCTGAAGATCGAGAACCTCGTGACCTTCGCGATCTCGCCGCAGCTGAACGGGTACACACCCGAACGGTCGCGCGTGCTGTTCGAGCGGCTCGAAGACGAGCTCGCCGCCATGCCCGGTGTCACCGCGGTGACGAGCTCGATGGTGCCCGCGCTGGGTGGCAGCAACTGGGGCACCAGCGTCCGTGTCGAAGGGTTCCAGTCCGGACCGGATATCGACGACAACTCGCGCTACAACGAAATCGGCGCGGGCTACTTCCGGTCGATGGGCATCCCGCTGATCGCCGGGCGCGAGTTCACGCGCGCCGATACCCTCGGCGCCCCGAAAGTCGCCATCGTCAACGAGGCCTTCGCGCGCAAGTTCAATCTCGGAACGAATCCGGTCGGCAAGCGCATGACCTGGTCGGGTCCCAACGCGGATCTCGATACGGAGATTGTCGGCTTCGTGCGTGACGCGAAGTACAGCGACGTCAAGGACGACGTGCCGCCGCTGCACTTCCGTCCCTGGGCGCAGGACGAGCGCATCGGGTTCATGAACTTCTACGTGCGCACGACGCTCGACGAAGGACAGCTGCTGGCGACGCTGCCGAAGGTCGTCGCCGGGCTCGATCCCGATCTGCCGGTCGAGAACGTGCGGACCATGACGCAGCAGATCCGGGAGAACGTCTTCCTCGATCGGTTCCTGACGATGCTGTCGGCGGGGTTTGCCGGGCTGGCCACGCTGCTGGCGGCCATCGGCCTCTACGGTGTGCTCGCCTACACGGTGACGCAGCGCACCCGGGAGATCGGGCTCCGCATGGCGCTTGGCGCCGCGCCGGGCGCCGTCCGGTCGATGGTGTTGCGGCAGGTCGCGGTGATGACCGTCATCGGCGCGGCGATCGGCCTGGCGGGTGCGCTCTGGATGGGCAGCGTGGCCGGGTCGCTGCTGTACGAGCTCGATGGGCGGGATCCGGCCGTGCTCGCCGTCTCCATCGGCGTACTGGCGTTGGTCGCGCTGGCGGCCGGCCTCATCCCGGCGCACCGGGCGTCGCAGATCGATCCGATGCGCGCGCTGCGCTACGAATGACGCCGGGTCAAGGGCGCCGCGCTTCCCACAGCTGATCGACCGGATCGAACCCGAGGCCGCGCGCCAGCCGGTGCGCGGCCCCGCGCTCCCCGCGCGCGCGCAGCACCGGTCGCAGGCCCTCCAGCAGACGGCTGACCACGAGTCCCATCACGGCCGCGCGGCCGAGGCCCTGGCCCCGGGCCTCGTCGAGCGTGCGGACGCTCACGTCGTACCAGCCTTCCGTGGCGATGGGCGCCCACGCGAACGACATCGGCCGCTCGTCGATCGACGCGGCCCAGACCGGCGATCGCGCGGCCACGGCGAGGAGCTGCTCCCGCAGGTCCGCGGGCAGGTGCGCGGCGGATTCGATGGCGGTGCCATCGATGGGAGCCGTGGGCCAGGGGGGCAGCGTCCACTGCTGCGCCCGGGCCGGATCGACGGCATAGAGCGTCAGCGGCACGGTGTCCCAGTCGGGCAGGTGATACCGGGCGGCCGGCAGCATGACGTCCTGCAGCAGCAGCGTCGCGCCCGGCGCCTCGCGCTGCACGCACTCGTCGATGGCCGGCGAGAGCTCGATGGTGATTGGCACGGCGAGCCGCTCGCTTCGCGAGCACACCAGCCAGCAGCCGTCGCCGGCGTGCACCACGTGGCCGCGCCGCGTCAGGA
Source organism: uncultured Bifidobacteriaceae bacterium (assembly GCA_964446605.1). Lineage (GTDB taxonomy): Bacteria > Acidobacteriota > Vicinamibacteria > Vicinamibacterales > JAENWD01 > JAENWD01. The sequence goes on from CAYUPN010000025.1 coordinate 38,854, forward strand.
GCAGCCCGCGGGCGTGGAGCCACCGGGGCAGGTCGGGCAGGTCCGTGAGGACGTCCGCGCCGCCGTGACGGTTCGCCTCCATCGTTGCCTCCGCGAATACGCGTGAGTCACTACCGTGTCCGTGTGCTGCGGAAGCATACTCCAGACGGGCGCCGGGGGACCCGCGCGAAGCCGGCCGGCCAGTGCCCACGTTATAGTGTGGGGTCATGCATATCGAGACCCTCGCCGTCCATGCGGGCGCCGCCGTGGAGCCGGTCACGCGCGCCGTCATTCCGCCCATTCACCTGTCGACCACCTTCGAGCGCGGCGACGACGGCACGTTCCCGGGCGGTTTCATCTACACGCGGGCGGGCAATCCGACGCGCCAGGCGCTCGAATCGGCGCTCGCGGCCCTCGAGGGGGGCGCGGCCTGCACGACGTTCGCCTCGGGCACGGCGGCGACGGCGGCCATCTTCCAGGCGCTCGAGCCCGGATCGCACGTCGTGGCGCCCGAGGAGGCGTATTACGGCACGCCGGTGCTGCTTCGGGATCAGTTCGCGCGATGGGGTCTCCAGACGACATTCGTCGACATGCGCGACCCCGGTGCGGTGAAGCGCGCGCTGACGCCCGCCACGCGTCTCATCTGGATCGAGACGCCGTCGAACCCGCGGCTCCACGTCACCGACCTCATCGCCATGGTCGCGCTCGCGAAGCCGATCGGCGCGAAGACCGTCGTCGACAACACGTGGGCGACGCCGATTCTGCAGCGCCCGCTCGACCTCGGCGTGGACCTCGTCATGCATTCGACGACGAAGTACCTGAGCGGGCACTCCGACGTGCTCGGGGGGGCCGTAATCGCGCGGCAGCGCGACGCGTTCTTCGAACGCCTGCAGACGATCCAGACGACCGGCGGCGCCGTGCCGTCCCCGTTCGACTGCTGGCTGGTGCTGCGCGGGATCCGATCGCTGCCGTACCGGATGCGCGGGCACGTCGAGAACGCCCGCCGGCTGGCGGCGTTCCTCGCGTCGGATTCCCGTGTGCAGGAGGTCTACTACCCGGGGCTCGAGAGCGATCCCGGATACGAGGTGGCGAGCCGCCAGATGCGCGCGGCGGGCGGCATGCTGTCGTTCGGCGTCCGGGGCGGCCGCGAGGAGGCGTTCGCGATGGCCGCCCGGTTGAAGCTCGTCACGCGCGCGACCAGCCTCGGCGGGCCGGAGACACTGATCGAACACCGCGCGTCGGTGGAGGGTGCGTACTCGAATACGCCGGAGAACCTCCTGCGCGTGTCAGTGGGCCTGGAGCATCCGGACGATCTGATCGCCGATTTCGACCAGGCGCTCGGGTAGTTCTGTAAGGGCTTTGGGCTTTCGACCTTGGGCCTCGGGCTGGTCCGGGGTTCGACGCGCGTACGGCCACGCCCTCGCGCCGTTCGCTGTCACGCTGCTCACGCGCCTGCATGCCCACGACGGGGCGGCACACGCAATGCGCCTGCAGCAACTCGGCCCCGGATGCGTAGCGACAGCGAGCGTCGTTCGAACTGACCCCGATGCCGCCGCGCATCCGGAACATAAGCCCAAAGCCCAAAGCCCAAAGCCCA
>CAYUPN010000025.1:40529-46542 GCA_964446605.1 uncultured Bifidobacteriaceae bacterium
AAGCCAAGGTCCCAAGCCTGAAGCCTACTTCGTGCCGCTCCCTCCGACCGGCTTCCCCTCGACGTCGAGCACGACGATCTCGCCGAGGTTCAGCGCGCGCACGCCGGCCTCGATCTTCGAGCGATCCCCGACGAGCAGGTACGACATGGCGTCCGGCCGCACGTGCTGCTTCGACGCGGCGAGGACCTGGTCGAGCGTCAGCCGGTGCACGGCGTCGAATTCGCGCTGCAGCTCGGTCATGGGCAGCCCCAGCGTCCACAGGTTGCCGATCTGCTGCGTGACGCGGCCGAGCGACTCGAACTGCTGCGCGTAGCCGCGCGTGAGCCGCGCCTGCACGACGTCGAACTCCTCGGCGGAGATCGGCCGCGCGGCGGCGAGGTCCTTCAGCTCCTTGTCGAACTCCGCGACGGCCTCGGCGGTCTTGTCCGTCTGCACGCCGCCCATCGCCCACCAGCCGCCCGCGTGCGACATCGCGTTGAGGTTCGCGAAGACGCCGTACGAGTAGCCCTTGTCCTCGCGGAGGTTCATGTTGAGGCGCGTGCCGAGCGTCGCCCCGCCCCAGGCCGAGTCGACCACCGACAGCGCGTAGTACTCGGGCGCCGTCCGCTTGATGCCCGGCAGGATCTGCGCGACGACGGTCTGGGCGGCGTCGGGGCGATCGACGATGAACACCTTGCCCGGCGGGACCGGCTTCGGATCCGGCACCTGGAGGGCCGGCGCCGCGCCGCCGCTCCAGCTGCCGAAGTGCTCACGTGCGAGCGCGGTCGCCTCGTCCAGCGAGATGTCCCCGGCGAAGATCAGCGCCGTGGAGCCGGGCTTCCAGCGCGCGGCGTGGAAGCCGGCGATGTCCTCGCGCGTGAGGCTCTCGACGGTGCTCCGCAGCCCCTGTGCCGGCCGGCCGTACGGGTGCTCGCCGCCGAAGGCCAGCATCGGCACGATCCGTCCGGCCAGCGCGTTGGGGTTGCGATCGCCCTGCGCGATCGCGTCGAGCGTGCGCTTCTGCTCGCGCGCGATCTCGTCCTGCGGGAACGTCGGGTTCTGGACGACGTCGGCCAGCAGCGCGAGCGCCGGGGAGAGATTGCGCGACAGCACGTCGACGCCGAGCCGCGCGCTCTCACGCCCGACCGCGCCGGTCAGCGTCGTCCCGAGCGCGCCGAACGCCTCCTCGATCTCCAGCGCCTTGCGCGTCTTCGTGCCCAGGTCGATGGTCGTGACCGTGAGGCTCGCCAGACCCGCCTTCCCGGCCGGATCGGCCGCCGCTCCCGCGCGCGTGGCGAGCGAGACGTTGACCTTCGGCAGATCGCGGCGCTCGACGACGAGCACCTCGAGTCCGTTCGGGAGCTTCGCCGACTGCACCGCCGGCGCCGTGAACGGCCTGTCCTCGCCGAGCGGCGGCATCTTCGACCGGTCGAGCGTCAGCGCGTCCGCGGGGCGCTGGGCCGGCTCCGGATGGAAGCGCACGAGCGCGCGATTGCGCGTGTCGAGCCAGCGGGCCACCGCCTGCCGGACCTGCGCCGGGGTCAGCGCGCGGTACCGCTCGATGTCCTTCTCCAGCATGCCGGGATCGCCGAGGAAGACGTTGTACTGATTGAGCACGTCCGCCTTGCCGCCGAAGCCGCCGATTCGCTCGAGCCCCGAGATGAACTCGGATTCGTGCTTCGTCTTCGCGCGCTCGAGCTCCTCGGCCGTGGGACCCTCCTTCGCCAGCCGCGCGATCTCGTCCGTGATCACCTGCTCGATCTCCGCGAGCGACTGGCCGGGGCGCGCCGTCGCCATGACGACGAAGACGCTGGCGATCTCGCCCGAGATGTTGAACGCGGCGACCTGCGTGGCGAGCTGCCGGTCGTAGACGAGCGCCCGGTTGAGCCGCGACGAGAGCCCCTCGCTGAGGATGCGCGCGGCCAGGTCGAGCGCCCCTTCGTCGGGCGCGAAATACTCCGGCGCGGGCCAGCCGATGTAGACCCGCTCCAGCGAGACGCGGTCGTTCACCTCGACCACCTGCTCGCCCGGCATCGACACCACCGCGCGTGCCGGCCGATCGAGCGGCGGGCCGGGAGGCAGATCGCCGAAGTACTTCTCGACGAGCGTCTTCGCCTGCGCCGGGTCGAAGTCGCCCGCAATGACCAGCGACAGGTTGTTCGGCGAGTAGTAGCGCCGGAAGAATTCCTTCACGTCGTCCAGCGTCGCCGCCGTCAGGTCCTCCTGGCTGCCGATGACCGGCCACGAGTAGGGGTGACCGGCCGGGAAGATGGCGCCGTACATGAGCGGGAACCAGCGGCCGTACGGCTGGTTCTCGAGCCCCTGCCGCCGCTCGTTCTTGACGACGTCGCGCTGGTTGTCCAGCTTCTCCTGGGTCGTCGCGTCGAGCAGCGTCGCAAGCCGATCGGACTCGAGCCACAGCATGGTCTCGAGATTCGCGGAGGGCACCGTCACGAAGTAGTTCGTGCGATCGTGGCTCGTCGTCCCGTTGACCCCGCCCTCGCCCAGGTTGGCGCCGGCGCGCTCGACGTAGATGAAGTAGTCGTCGCTCGCGTTCTTCGAGCCCTGGAACATCATGTGCTCGAAGAGGTGCGCGAACCCGGTGCGTCCGGGCCGCTCGTCCTTCGACCCGACGTGGAACCACTGGTTGACGTGCACGATCGGCAGCTTCCGATCGACGTGGAAGATCACGTCCAGGCCGTTCGGCAGCGTGAACCTGGTGAACTCGACCTTCGGGAGGTCCGACGACGCCGGCGCCTGCGGGGCCTGGCCGGACAGCGTCTGCCCCAGCAGGGCGAGCGCCGCGACGGCGGTGAGCAGCTTGCGGGTGCGCATGGATGGTCCAGTCTGAATGGGTTGCCGGGTTGGTCCGCCCGCTCCCGCGCGCGGAGGGCGCCGGGGGCGGAGTTCCGGACCGCTCATTTTAGACGGATGCGCGCCCGTCAAGGTGCCGGGCTTTCCCGCCGGGCTGGGACGAGCGGTGGGATGAACCGATGCGGTTCGCAGGGACGGCCGGCAGGCCGGCTCGGCGGTTCACGGTAAAATCGGCGGATATGCGCCATAGGTTCTCTGCCGCCATTGGACTCACGCTGCTCGCCGGCGCGCTCGCCACAGCTGACACGCCTTCCGGAACCCCCTCCAGCGATGCCATTTCCGCTGCCCGGGTCCGTGCCGACGTCGAGTTCCTGGCCGACGACCTCCTCGAAGGCCGCGAGGCCGGCACGCGCGGCTATGACCTGGCGGCGCTGTATGCGGTCGCGCAGCTGAAGGCCTCTGGCTTCGAGCCGGCCGCCGACGATGGGAGCTACCTGCAGCAGGTGCCGTTCATCGAGTCGACGCCCGTCGAGCGGAGCCTGCGCATCAGCGCCGGTGGCAGGGAGACGGAGCTCGCCGTGCCGGACGACGCGCTCGTGCCGCCGAGCGTCTGGCAGGAGCAGGTCGAGGTGACCGCCCCGCTGGTGTTCGCAGGCTTCGGCGTGACAGCTCCGGAGCTGAAGTACGACGACTATGCCGGCCTCGACGTGAAGGGGCGCATCGTCGTGGTGCTCTACAACGCCCCGGCCAGCTTTCCGAGCGAGCCGCGCGCGCACTACGCGTCGATGGACCAGAAGATCGCGAACGCTGCCGGGCGGGGTGCTGTCGGGATCGTCGTCGCGCTCACCGACGGGGATGCCGCCCGGTATCCCTGGGAGCGGGTCATCGCCCATGCCGGGAAGCCGGCGCTCGCGTGGGTGAAGCCTGACGGCACTCCGGGCAAGGGCGACTCGCGCATTCGGGCGCAGGGGTTGGTCAGCCCGAAGAGCGCGGCGAAGCTGTTCGCGGCAGCGTCCACGAGCTTCGAGGACGTCGTCGCGGCGGCGGGGCGGGGTGCTGTGAAGGGCTTCGATCTGAACGCCACCGCCACCATTCGCTCCAGGAGCACGCATCGCCGCATCACCAGCCCGAACGTCCTCGCGAAGCTGCCGGGAGGCGACCCGGCGCTCGCGAAGACGTCCGTCGTCCTCACGGCGCATCTGGATCACACGGGCGTTTCCCCCGACGGCGATGGCGACCGCATCAACAACGGCGCGTACGACAACGCGCTGGGCAGCGCCATCCTGCTCGAGGTCGCGCGCGCGCTCGGCGACGCTCCCCGGCCGAAGCGGTCGGTGGTGGTCGCGCTGGTGACGGCGGAGGAGAAGGGGCTGCTCGGAAGCGACTACCTGGCGCAGCACCTGCCGAAGGCGGCCGGCACTGTCGTCGCGAACGTGAACCTCGACATGCCGGTGCTGCTCGCGCCCAGCCGCGACGTGGTGGCGTTCGGCGCGGAGAACTCGAGCCTCGAGGCGGTGGTCGAGCGCGCGGCTGGGGAGGCCGGCTATGCGGTGAGCCCCGATCCGATGCCGGAGCAGAACATCTTCGTGCGCAGCGACCAGTATTCGTTCGTGAAGCAGGGTGTTCCGGCGGTCTACCTCATGCCCGGCTTCACGGCCATCGATCCCGACGTGAACGGCGCCCAGGTCTTCGGCGGCTTCCTGGCCCGTCACTACCACCAGCCGAGCGACGACCTGAGCCTGCCGATGGACCTCGACGCCATCGGGCGCTTCACGCACGTGAACCTGCTCATCGCGCGGGCGATTGCCGACAGCCCCGAGACGCCAGCGTGGAAGCCGGGGAACTTCTTCGGCGAGACCTTCGGAAAGTAAACAGGCCGTACCGGTGTCTGACACCCGTACCGTACGGGTGTCTGACACCGGTACCTGTACCAGTACGGGTGTCAGACACCCGTACGGAAAGACGACACGGACGTCGCCGCTACTCTGTGCCGAACCGGTAGACCGTCGTCGTCCGGTACGTCTCGCCCGGACGGAGGACCACCGAGGGGAAATCCGGCTTGTTCGGCGAGTCGGGGAAGTGCTGGGTCTCCAGGCAGAAGCCGCTGCGCCTGACATACGTCCGGCCGCCCTTGCCCGTGATCGTGCCGTCCAGGAAGTTTCCCGTGTAGAACTGCACGCCCGGCTCCGTGGTGCGGACCTCCATGGTCCGTCCCGATGCCGGGTCGACGACGAACGCGGCGCGCCGGAGCGTGCCGGCCTCGCCGTTGACGACGAAGTTGTGGTCGTACCCGCCGCCGAACCGGATCTGCTCGTCGTCGGCGTCGATGGCCTCGCCGATGCGCCGCGCCGTGCGGAAGTCGAACGGCGTGTCCGCGACCGGTCGGAGCTCGCCGGTCGGGATGAGGCCCTCGTCGACCGGCGTGAACCGATCGGCGGCGAGCTGCAGCTGGTGATCCAGGATCGTCGGCGACGCGCCGGCGGACAGGTTGAAGTAGGCGTGGTTCGTCAGGTTGACGACCGTGGGCGTGTCGGTGGTCGCCGTGTAGTCGATCCGCAGCGCGTTGTCGTCCGTCCACGTGTAGACCACCGTTGCGGTGAGCGTTCCGGGGAAGCCTTCATCGCCGTCCGGGCTCACGTGCACCAGTTCGAGCGCCTGCCCGTCGTCCGACGGCACTTCGCGTGCCTTCCAGACGTGCTTGTCGAAGCCGCGCAGCCCACCGTGCAGCGAATTCTCGCCGTTGTTCTTCGCCAGCGTGTACGTCTGTCCGTCGAGCGTGAATTGCGCGCCGCCGATCCGGTTGCCGTAACGGCCGACGATCGACCCGAAGTAGGGGTGCGGCTGGAGGTAGGGAGGCAGCGTGTCGAACCCGAGGAGCACGTCGCCGGGCTGTCCCGTACGATCGGGCACCGTGAGCGACACGACCGTCGCGCCCCACGTCGCGATCGACGCCGAGGCGCCGCGCGCGTTCGTCAGGGTGTAGAGGTGCACCGGCGTGCCCTCGTCCGTCTGCCCCCATTCGGTCATCACCGTCTTCCCCTGGGCCCCCGCGCAACCAATCTGCGCGAGCGCCAGCCCCATCACCAGCAGTCCGTATCGCGTTTTCATCGAGGCGGCTCTCCTCCGGTGGGATTCTACCCGGCCTCCTCTCCAGGAGGGCCGGCCTTCAGGCCAGGTATCGCCCGACCCCTCCCCCCTGACCCCTCCCCCCTGACCCCTG
>CAYUPN010000026.1:0-46499 GCA_964446605.1 uncultured Bifidobacteriaceae bacterium
GCAGCAGCTTGATCGCCTGCTGCAGCGACGGCGTCAGAATCAGCTTCTGAACGAGCTTCGTGTGCAGTTTCTGCTGAATCGCCATGGCCCAGAAATCGCGTGCCCGATGCGATCTTAATCCAACCGGAAGTCGGTCCCCAGATAAATCCGCCGAACCTCGTCGTCACCGGCCAGCGCGGCTGGCGTGCCGCTGCGGAAGATTGTCCCGTCGGTGACGATGTACGCGCGATCGGTGATCCGCAGCGTCTCGCGCACGTTGTGGTCGGTGATGAGCACGCCGATCCCCCGCTGCTTCAGGTGGAAGATGATCGTCTGGATATCGGTCACCGCAATCGGATCGATACCCGCGAACGGCTCATCCAGCAGGATGAACTTCGGCGACATCACCAGCGCCCGCGTGATCTCGGCGCGACGCCGCTCGCCGCCGGACAGCGTGTACGCCGGCGACTGCGCGACGGTCATCAGGCCGAGCTCGCTCAGCAGTTCGCGCGCCCGCTGCCGCCGCCCCGCCGCGGACAGCTCGAGCGTCTCCAGAATTGCCAGGACGTTCTGCTCGACCGTCAGTCCGCGGAAAATCGACGGCTCCTGCGGGAGATAGCCGATGCCCTTCCGCGCCCGCACGTACATCGGGTCTTCGGTGACATCCTGGCCATCGAGCATCACACGCCCCGAGTCCGGAGCCGTGAGGCCGACCGTCATGTAGAACGTGGTGGTCTTGCCCGCCCCGTTCGGCCCCAGCAGGCCGACGATTTCGCCTGACGCGACTTCGAGGCTCACACCACGGACGACGGTGCGTCCGCCGTACGACTTCGTCAGCTCGTGCGTGGTGAGCGTTGCCATCACCGGGGTGTGGCGGGCTCGCACGGACCGCCGCTCGTCGACAGGGTGCGCTGCTGTTGTTCGCCGTCCATCAGCACGTTATCAGTGGCCCTGTAGAAAGTCAAAGACTTGCCGGTCGATTCGCGGCAGTCCGCGACGGTGCGCACCTGCCCCGTCATCACGTACTTCTCCTCGTCGGCGAAGTACGTCAGGCGCGCGCCCGTCGCCGTCCGGTTCTCGGCCTTCACCGACACCTGGTCGTACGCCTCGACGCGCTCGAGCGAGCCGCCGCCTTCGAGCAGATACATCTCGATCTTCACCGCGCGCAGATCCCCGTGGGGTCCGTTCACGTGCGCGTTCGTCGTGTACGTCGCGCGGTGCAGCGCCTCCTCGTAGTGCAGGTCCTGCGCGGAGGCCAGCGTGTGCACCGTGCGGCGGCCGTTCGTCTTCGTGTCGCGCTGATCGAGCACCAGCGTCGACCGCACGCTGCCGGACGCGAACAGATCGCCGCTCGCCTCGTCGATCGTGATGCGCTCGCCCGAGATCGCCGTGTCTCCCTGCCACAGCCGCGACCCGCCGGTGTACACCGCGTGTCCCTTCGCGCCGTCGTACTCGAGCGCCGCCGCGGTGACGTTCGCCGGCTGGTCGTCCTTCAGCATGCCCGGGACGCGCGGGCCGTCGGCCGTCTGCGCGTCGCCGCGCGGCGCCGGCTTCATGACGCTCTGGACCGACCCGGTCGCCGTCATCTGCGGCCCGTCGAAGGTCAGCGCGATGTCCGCGGCCTCGACGAAAATGCGTGCATCCTGCACCTGGGGCCGCGCCTGCCCGTCGCCCGCCAGCTGCAGACGCCCCGTGCCGATCTGATATTCGGCCCGAGGGGCCCGGGCCGTGAGGGCCCCGTCCTCGAAAACCGTCCGCCCGTTGAAGCGGGCCGTCTCCACGCCGCCGTCGGCGGCGAGCACCACGTCGAGCGTACGCGCCGTCGCGGTCCGGACCCGGCCGGGCGCCACCTGCTCGCGGAACTGCACGCGATCGGTGAACCGCGCCTCCGTCAGACCGCGTCCGGCTTCGCCCGACCCCTGCATCCGCTCGGCGTGGATGCTCCGCGCCGGCGCATCGCCGGAGGCGGGCAGCGACAGCTCGACGTCACGCCGCGCCGCCAGTGCCGTGACCTCACCGTCCGGACCCAGGTCGAGGGCAATCAGGTCGGCGGCGATGCGACGTCCCGGCGCCCCGCCCTGCCCCGCGAACTGCAGGGCGGCGCTGCCCGAGAGCACCGCATGCCGGAGGGTCTCGCCATCCTCGGCAAACGTCAGGTTCATGTCGCGCGCGTCCATCGCCTGCAGCGCACCGGACGCCGCCGCTTCCATCACGATGCCCGACCGCTCGCGCAGTTCCAGCGCGCGGAGCGCCTGCCCGTCGGTCAGATGCGCGAGCGCCGCCTCGGCCCGGATCACCCGCCCGGCGCGGCGCGCGGTGAACCCCTTCTCGAAGCGCATGTAGTTGTCGCGCCGGGCGAACGCGGCCGCGCCGGCGTCGATGCGCATGCCGGGATCCTGTCCGGCCTGCGGCGCGACGGCGATGTGCGCGTCCTTCAGCAGCCACAGCACGTCGCGCCGCTGGTCGTACGACATGCCGTGGCCGGAGCCGCTCGTCGCGCCCTTCGCGAACTCGACGTCCCCGGGCGCCCGCACGATCTCCTCGCCGCTGCTGTACGTCGCCTCCTGCGTCGTCGCGCGGAGCCCGTCCGCCGTCGTCAGCACGACGTTGCCGGTGACGACGAAGTGCGACTGGTTCGGGCCGACGGTCGCTTCGTCCCCCTCGAGCACTTCGCCCCGGCCGGACCGGAGGTTCGTCAGCTTCGGCTTGACGAAGCGCACCGAGCCGTCCTCGTACGTCAGCATGTTCTCGTAGTCCACGAAGCCCGGGATCTCGGCCCCGGACGCGCGGGTGGTCCGGCCGCCGCTCGCTTCGGCGACGGCTCGTGGATCGAGGCGCTCCACCGGCTCGGCGCCGGCCGAATCGTCGCGCTTGCGCATGGTCAGCAGCACGCCGGCCACCGTGGCCAGCGCGACGATCACCAGCACGATGCGCGCGCGACGCTGCCATTTCACGGTACGGGCTCCGCGGCGCCCTCCGCCGCCCGCGGCCCGGGCGCCAGGTGTCCGGCGGGCCGGACGTCCGCGATCGTGAGCTCGAGGTAGGTCTCGCCGTTGAACTCGTTCTGCTCGAGCGAGTACGCGAGGTCGACGCGGCCGCTGTGCCCTTCGAGGAACGCCAGCCGCTCCACGCCGCGCCACGCGATCGCGCGCATGACGCGGCCGTCCTGCCTGAGCGCCATCTTGAAATGCCGGTCCTTCAGCCGCCGGGGGCCGTCGACGATCTCGATCCCGGCGGCGGCGAAGACGGGCTTCGGATTGCCGGCGCCGAACGGCGCCAGCGCGACGATCTGCGCGGCGACCGGCCCGGTCAGCTCGCGGAACCCGAGGTGGTCGTCGATACGCAGTCGCGGGCGCAGATCGTCCGGACCCAGCCGGTCGTCGGCCCAGGCGTTGATGCGCGTGCGCAGCTCGCGGATGCGGTCGCGCTCGACCGCCAGGCCCGCGGCCATCCGGTGCCCTCCGAACCGCTGCAGGATCGGCGCGCACGACTCGAGCGCGCCGAGCATGTCGAAACCGGCGATGCTGCGGCACGACCCGTGCGCCTCGTCGCCGTCGATGGAGAGGACGATGGCCGGCCGGTGGTAGGCATCGACGAGCTTCGACGCGACGATGCCGATCACGCCGCGATGCCACCCGTCGCCGGCGACGACGAGCACCGTGCGGGCGCCCACCTCGGGGTCGTTGTCGACGATGCGGCGCGCGTCGGCGACGATGGCGGCCTCCTCCTGCCGCCGCCGCGCGTTCTCGGCATCGAGCTGCTCCGCCAGCGCGCGGGCCTCGCCGGCGAGCGCCTCGTCGGCCGCCAGCAGGAGCCGCGTCGCGATGTCGGGCGTGGCCATCCGTCCGGCGGCGTTCACGCGCGGCGCGATCACGAAGCTGACATCGTACCCGTCGATGCGCCGCCCGGCGAGCCCCGCCACCTCGAGCAGGGAGCGCAGGCCGACCCGGTGCGGCCCCTTCGACAGGAGATCGAGCCCGAGTCTGGCGATGACGCGGTTCTCGCCGACCAGCGGCACGACGTCGGCCAGCGTGCCGAGCGCGGCGATCTTCACGAACGCCGGCAGCCACGCGCGCCGCCCCGCGCGCTCGCAGAGGGCCTGCACCAGCTTGAGCGCGACGCCGACGCCCGCCAGGTGCTTGTCCGGATAGCTGCAGTCGGACCGCTTCGGATTGAGGACGGCGGAGCAGATCGGCAGCGCAGCGCCCGGCTCGTGGTGATCGGTGATGACGAGATCGACGCCGAGCTCGCGCGCGCGGTCGGCCGCCTCGTGCCCGCGGATGCCGCAGTCCACGGAGATCACCAGCCGCGCGCCGTCGGCGTGCAGGCGATCGACGGTGGCGGGCTGCAGCCCGTAGCCGTCCTTCAGCCGATCGGGGATGAAGTGGCCCACCTGCGCGCCGAGCAGCTCGAGCGCGCGTCGCAGGATGACGGTCGACGTGATCCCGTCGACGTCGTAGTCGCCGTGAATCACGATGCGCTCCCCCGCCGCGATCGCCTGCTCGATGCGGCTCACCGCTTCGGGCATGCCCGTGAGGAGGGCCGGATCGTGGAGGTGATCGAGCGAGGGGCGGAGGAAGCGCGAGGCCTCGTCCGGGTCGGAGAGCCCGCGCTGCACCAGCAGACGGGCGATGACCGGCTGAAGGCCCAGCGCCCGCGACAGGCGCTCGGCGGCCTCGAGATCGCAGGCCGCCGGTACCCAGATCGGCGCGATCATGCCGGGTCCGTGCCGCGGTCGGCGAAATCCCGGTCGAGACGGCCCATGTGCCGGAACTTCGCGTAGCGTCCCTCGACACGCGCCTCCGGCGAGCGCGCCGACACCTCGGCGAGCACGCGGCCCAGCACCTCGTCGAGCGCGAGCGCGGCGGCCGACGGGTTCGTGTGCGCCCCTCCGATCGGCTCCGGCACGATCTCGTCGATGATGCCGCGGGCGAGCAGGTCGTGCGCGGTGAGCTTCAGCGCGTCGGCCGCTTCGACCTTGCGGCCGCTGTCGCGCCACAGGATGGCGGCGCAGCCTTCCGGCGGGATCACCGAATAGACCGCGAACTCGTGCATCAGGATCCGATCGCCGACCGCCAGCCCGAGCGCGCCGCCGCTGCCCCCCTCCCCGCAGACGTTGACGATGATCGGGACGTCGAGGCGGGCCATCTCGCGGAGGTTCATCGCAATCGCCTCCGCAATCCCGCGCTCCTCCGACTCGAGGCCGGGATACGCGGCCGGGGTGTCGACGAACACGATGATCGGCCGGCCGAACTTCTGCGCGAGCCGCATCGCGCGCAGCGCCTTCCGGTACCCCTCGGGGCGGGCGTACCCGAAGTTGCGGAAGATCCGCTGCTTCGTGTCGCTGCCCCCCTTGTGGTGCCCGAGCACGAGCACGTGCTGCCCCTTGTAGCGCGCCATGCCGGCGACGATCGCGTGGTCGTCCCCGAAATGGCGATCGCCATGGATCTCGGTGAACTCCGAGAACAGCATGTTCACGTACTCGAGCACGCTCGGCCGCTCGGGATGGCGGGCGACGAGCACGCGCTGCCACGGCGTCAGGGTCCGGTAGATCTCGCCGCGGATCGACTCCACGCGGCGGCGCAGGCTCGTGATCTCGGCTTCGCGCTCGGCCGTGACGGGGAGCAGCGAGAGCGCCTCGATCTCCTTCAGCAGCACCGCAATCGGCTCTTCGAACTCCAGCAGTTCAGACATGCGTCTCCGGAATCGGCCGCGCGGAGCGTCCGCGCGCCGGCGCCACCATGATACGCGCCGGGCCGCCGCTCAGCGCAGGGCCACGGTGCCGGCGCCGCAGATGCGCTCGACCTCCGAGACGAGGGCCGGCGAGGGGCGCACGCGGATGTGGGGCGCCACCTGGGCCCGGACGCGCAGGGGGCGCTCCGGCCCGCTGAGCAGCAGCTGGAAGGTCACGGGCTTGTCGCCGCGGTGGCGCGAGAACAGGTCGGCCAGGGCCTCGAAGGTGTCGCGGCCGTGCGGGGGGACCTGCACCGTGATGGCGAGCTCGCGCGCCAGCCGCTCGCGCACCTCGCCCATGCCGACCACCTCCGACGCCAGCACGCGCACGATCTCGTCGTCGCGCTCCACCTTGCCGCGGACGACGACCATCGTGCCGGCCTCGATGAGTGCCCGCCCCATCCGGTAGGTCTCCGGGAAGGCGACGACCTCCAGGCTCCCGTGACGGTCCTCGAGAGTGAAGACCGCCATCGGATCCCCCTTGCGCGTCTTGAGCTGGCGGACGGCCGCGATGATGCCGCCGACGCTCACCTCCGCGCCGCCACGTCCCGGCACCGCGTCGATCGCCTCCGCGTCATCGGCGCCCGCGAGGTCGGCAATCGTCCGCGCGCCGAACTCGCGGAGATCCTCGGCGTGCGCGTCGATCGGATGTCCGGTCCAGAAGAGGCCGAGCGCCTCCTTCTCGCCGTTCAGCAACTCCGACTCGGTCCACGCGGGCACGTCGGGCAGCGGCGGCGCGGCCGGTCCGGCGCCCCCGCCGGCTTCCCCGCCGCCGAACAGATCGGCCTGCCCGAGATCGCGGTCACGCTGCACGCGCGCCCCGTGCTCCACGGCCTGATCGATTGCGGCCAGCAGACGGGGCCGGAGCACGCGAAGCGGCATCGGCGGCTCCCCTGGCGCCGGCGGCGGCGCCAGCGAGTCGAGCGCGCCGGCCTTGATCAGCGATTCGAACACGCGCTTGTTCACGAGCCGCAGGTCCAGCCCTTCGCAGAGCTCGTGCAGCGAGCGGATCCGGCCGCCCAGGTCGCGCCGGGCCGCCAGGATCGCCTCGATCGCCCCCTCGCCGACGTTCTTGATGGCGGTGAGGCCGAAGCGCACCCCCTCGGGCGTCACGGTGAAGCGCAGCTCGCTCTCGTTGAGGTCCGGCGGCAGGACCGGAATGCCGCGGTCGCGGCACTCGCCGAGATACAGGGCCACCTTGTCGGTGTTCTGCGCCTCGATGGTCAGCAGCGCCGCCTGGAAGTGCCAGGGATAGTTGGCCTTGAGGTAGCCGGTCTGGTAGGCGAGGAACGCATAGGTCGTCGAGTGCGACTTGTTGAAGCCGTACCCGGCGAAGTGCTCCATCAGGTCGAAGATGCGGGCGGCCTTCTTCTCGCTGATCCCGTTGGCGACGGCGCCGCTGACGAACTTCTCGCGCTGCGCCTGCATGACCGCCGGGTTCTTCTTCCCCATGGCCTTGCGCAGCACGTCGGACTGCCCGAGCGAGAAGCTCGCGAGCGTCGCGGCGATGCGCATGACCTGTTCCTGGTACGCGATGACGCCGTAGGTGTCGCGCAGGATGGGCTCGAGCTGCGGCAGCTCGTAGACGATCTCGGTCTTCCCCTGCTTCCGGGCGATGAAGTCGTCGACCATGCCGCTGCGCAGCGGGCCCGGCCGGTAGAGCGCGTTGAGCGCGATCAGGTCGTCGAGACGCTGCGGCCTGGCCTTGCGCAGGATGTCGCGCATGCCGGAGCTCTCGAACTGGAACACGCCGTAGGTCAGCCCGTCGCCGAACAGCTGGTACGTCTTCTCGTCGTCCAGCGGCACGCTGTCGATGTCGAGATCGACGCCGGTCGTCCGCTTGATCTCGGCCAGCGCGTCGGTGATGAGCGTCAGCGTGCTGAGGCCGAGGAAGTCCATCTTCAGGAGACCGACCCGCTCGATCTCCTTCATGGCCCACTGCGTGACGATTTCGTCGCGCCCCCCCTTGTAGAGCGGCGCGTAGTCGGTGATGGGGCCCGGCGCGATCACGACGCCGGCGGCGTGGGTCGAGGCGTGGCGCGCCATCCCCTCGAGCCGCCGGGCGACGCTCAGCAGCTCCTTCACCCGTGGATCGGCGGACTCCAGCTCCTTGAGCGCCGGGTTCTCCTCGACCGCCTTGTCGAGCGTCATGTCGAGGACCGGCGGAATGAGCTTCGCGACGCGATTGGCGTCGGACAGCGGGATGTCCAGCGCGCGCGCGACATCGCGCACCGCCGCTTTCGCCTTCATGGTCCCGAACGTGATGATCTGGGCGACGTTCTCGCGGCCGTACTTCCGCGTGACGTAGTCGATGACCTCGCCGCGCCGACGCTCGCAGAAGTCGATGTCGATGTCGGGCAGCGACACGCGCTCGGGATTGAGGAATCGCTCGAAGATGAGGTCGTACTGCAGCGGGTCGACGTCGGTGATCCGGAGGCAGTAGGCGACGAGGCTGCCGGCCGCCGAGCCGCGCCCCGGCCCCACCGGAATGCCCTGCTCGCGCGCGTAGCGGATGAAGTCCCAGACGATCAGGAAGTAGCCCGGGTACCGCATCCGCTTGATCATCTCGATCTCGTACGAGAGGCGCTGCTCGTACTCCTCGATCGTGTGACGCAGGGACCCGGACGCCGCCAGACGGCGCAGCCGCTCGAGGCGGTCGCGGAACCCGTCCCGGACGACGTGCTCGAAGTAGCCGTCGAGCGTGTAGCCCTCCGGCACGTCGAAGTTGGGCAGGTGGTTCTCGGTGCCGCTCAGATCGACCTGGCAGCGCTCGGCGATACGGACCGTGTTGGCGATGGCGTCCGGGAACTCGCCCCCGAACAGCCGCATCATCTCGTCGCCGGTCTTCAGGTAGAACTGGTCGCCGTGATAGCGCAGGCGGTCGCGGTCGTTGACGCTGCGCGCGGTGCCGATGCACAGCAGGATGTCGTGCGGCACGTGATCGCCGTGCCGCAGATAGTGCACGTCGTTGGTCGCGACCAGCGGCAGGCCCAGCTCGCGCGCCAGCGGCGCGAGGCCGCGGTTGACCACGCGCTGCTCCTCGATGCCGTGCCACTGCAGCTCGAGGAAGAAGTTGTCGGGGCCGAAGATGTCGCGGAACGTCCCGGCGGAGGCCAGCGCCTTCGCGGTCTGGTCGGCGGTCAGCGCCTGCGGAATCTCCCCTTTCAGGCAGCTGCTCAGCCCGATGAGGCCTTTCGCGTGGCGCGCGAGCAGCTCCTTGTCCACGCGCGGCTTGCGGTAGAAGCCCTCGAGATAGCCGGCCGAGACCAGCTTGATCAGGTTGTGCCAGCCCTCTTTCGTCTCCGCCAGCAGCACCAGGTGGTTGTAGTTCTCGCTGACGGGGCCGCCGCGATCGTGCCGGCTGTTCGGCGCGACGTACACCTCGCAGCCCAGGATCGGGTTCACGCCGCGGGCGCGCGCGTGATCGTGGAACGTGATCGCCGAGAACATGTTGCCGTGCTCGGTGACCGCCACGCCCGGCATGCCCAGGCTCTTCACCTGGTCGAGCAGCTCGTCGATGCGGCACGCGCCGTCGAGCAGCGAGAACTCGGTGTGCAGGTGGAGGTGGACGAATTCCGTCATGCGAACCCGGCCCCCCTACTCCCACTCGATCGTGGACGGGGGCTTCGACGAGATGTCGTAGACCACGCGGTTCACGCCCTTGACCTCGTTGACGATGCGCGACGAGATGATCGCGAGCAGGTCGTGCGGGAGGCGCGCCCAGTCGGCGGTCATGCCGTCCCGGCTCTCCACCGCACGCACCGCGATGGTCGACTCGTAGGTCCGGGCGTCTCCCATCACGCCGACGCTCTGCACCGGCAGCAGCACCGCGAAGCTCTGCCAGAGCGTCGCGTAGAGGCCGGCGCGCCGGATTTCCTCGGCGACGATCGCGTCGGCCTTCCGCAGCAGATCGAGCCGCTCGCGCGTGACCTCGCCGAGGATCCGTACGGCCAGTCCCGGGCCCGGGAACGGCTGGCGGATGACGAACTCCTCCTCGAGTCCGAGATCGCGTCCCAGCCGGCGTACCTCGTCCTTGAACAGCTCGCGCAGCGGCTCGACCAGCTTCAGCTTCATCTTCTCGGGCAGGCCGCCGACGTTGTGATGGCTCTTGATGGCCGCCGACGGGCCGACGACCGACACCGACTCGATGACGTCTGGATAGAGTGTGCCCTGCGCCAGGAACTCGAAGCCGCCGAGCGCCGTGGCCTTCTCCTCGAACACCTCGATGAAGGTCTGGCCGATGATCTTGCGCTTGCGCTCCGGATCGACGACGCCCTGCAGCCGCGCGAGGAACAGGTCCGAGGCGTCGACGAACTCGAGCGGCAGCTGCATCTTCTCCGTGAACCGCCGGCGGATCTGCGCCGCCTCGTTCAGCCGGAGCACGCCGTTGTCGACGAAGATGCAGGTCAGGCGATCCCCGATCGCCCGGTGCACGAGCAGCGCCGCCACGGTCGAATCGACGCCCCCGCTGAGCCCGCAGACCACGCGTCCGTCGCCCACCCGGGCGCGAATCCGCCCGATCGACTCGTCGATGAACGACGCCATCGTCCAGTCGCCGGTGCAGCCGCAGACGTCGAAGGCGAAGTTGCGGAGGATCTCGAGCCCGCGATCCGTGTGGGCGACCTCCGGGTGGAACAGCAGCCCGTACAGGCCGCGCGACGCATCGGCCATCGCCGCCACGGGGGCGTTCGCGCTCGTCGCGACGACCGAGAAGCCGCCCGGCGCCGTCTGGACGTAGTCGCCGTGGCTCGCCCACACGCGCAGTTCGCCGGGCAGCGACCGGAACAGCGGCGTCTCCGGGGCGGTGACCTGCACGACGGCGTGCCCGAACTCGCGCTGGGCCGCCGGCGCGACCACTCCGCCGAGCGCGTCGGTCATCAGCTGCATCCCGTAGCAGATGCCGAGCACCGGGCGCCCCAGCGCGAAGATGCCCGGATCGCAGCGCGGCGCCTGCGTGTCGGACACGCTCTTCGGGCCGCCCGACAGGATGATGCCGACCGGATCGCGCGCCGCGATGGCCGACGCGGGGGTGTTGTACGGCACGATCTCGCAGTACACCGACAGCTCACGCAGCCGGCGCGCAATCAGCTGCGTGAACTGCGAGCCGAAATCGAGAATCAGGATGGTCTGGTGGGACAAGGGCTGGATCCGTTGATCGCCGGCGCGGAGCGGCATCGCGCGGGCGCGCCGGCCGCGGCGCGCGGCATCTTCGCAGTATTATAACGATGCCAACCGCTGGCGATCACGCGCGTTCCGCCTCCTGCCCCTCGTACATGCCGCTCCGTACCGTCGCCCTGTTCGCCGCAGTGCTGTCCGCCGCCGCGATGGCCGTGCCGCCAGTGGTGCGGGCCCAGGCATCGCGCGATCTCCTCAACCTGCACCCGGCGCTGCAGGTCGCCCTGCACGCGCAGCCGAGCGCGCCGGCGGCCTTCGATGCCACCACCGCCTACGTGCCGCTGCAGGGCGGGCGGCTGGTGGCCGTCGACCTCGACACCGGCCGGATCCGGTGGTCCGCCGCTCTCGCGCTCACGCAGGCGCCAGCCGTGACGAACGGCCTCGTGATCGTCGCCACGGCCGGTGCCATCGCCGCGCTCGATGCGGCCAGCGGCGCCGAGCGCTGGCGCGTCGGCATCCCCGCCGGACTCGCCGCGCCGCCGCTCGCCGACACGGGCTGGGTGCTGGCGTCGCTCGCGTCCGGCGAGCTGCTCGCGCTGCGCGCGATGGATGGACACGAGCTGTGGCGCCAGCCGCTGTCCGCCCCCGCGACGGCGCGGCCGATTGCCGCCGCCCATGGCGTCTACGTCCCGCTCGCGGACGGCCAGGTCGCGGCGCTCGCGCTCGATACCGGCGCCGTCCGGTGGACCCGACGGCTCGGCGGCCCCCCCGCCGACCTCCTCGTGCTGGACGACCGGCTCTTCGTGGGCGCCGAGGACCGCCACTTCTACTGTCTGAACACGGAGAACGGCAGGGTTCGCTGGTCGCAGCGCATCGGCGCGCGCCCCGCGGGAGCGCCCGTGGTGGACGAGGCGCGGGTGTACTACGTCGCGCTCGACAACATCCTCTACGCCTTCGACCGTGGCGGCGGCAGCCGCAAATGGCACCGGCCGCTTTCGGTCCGCCCCTCGGGTGGGCCGCTGCTCGTCGGCGACCTCGTGCTGGTGCCGGCCGTCGCGGCGGAAGTGCACGCGTACGAGGCCGCCACCGGCGAGCCCGCCGGCCGCGCAGCGATCGACGCCGACGTCGCGGCGCCGCCGCAGATCATTCCGGGCATCCACGCCGCCTTCACCCGGATCGCGCTCGTCACGCGCGAGGGGGTCTTCACGTTGTTCGCCCGGCGCGTCGAGCCGGCGCCGGTGCCGATGCCCTATCCGCTCGGCACGCGCGTGGATCTCCCGCAGGCCGGGCCGTGAGCGCTCAGGCGCGCTGCGCGCCCCGCAGGACGCGCGCGTAGGCGCCGAGCGCGGTCAAGCCGAGGAACTGGAACAGGAGTCCGCGCGCAAGCCACGCCAGCAGCTGCAGCGGCAGCATCGCCAGTCCCACGATCGGGACGAAGCCGACGAACCCGAGCGCGCCCGTCGCCAGAATCGAGGCCGCCGTCGCCAGCAGGACGACGACGAGCATCACGAGGAACACGCCGCCGACGAGCCGCCAGTCGCGTCTGATGAGCGGCGTCAGATGGCCGAGCGCCCGCCGCACGCCGCAGTCGAGCGCCACGACGAGGATCTGCGCCAGCAGGTAGAGCAGATTGACGACGGTGATGAGCGCAGCCAGTGCCAGCGCGGTGGCAGCCGCCAGCATCGATCCGGCGATCGGCAGGCCGAGCGCGGCGGTCCACCGGTACAGCGCGGCGACGCCGGCGAGGTAGGCAAGGCCGGCGACCGCGTAGACGGCGAGCAGCAGCAGCCCGAGCCGGACGAAGCGCCACTTGAAGCGGTCGATCCCGTCGCCGAACCGCTCGAGCGTGAAGCGCGAGGCGGCCCAGGTCGCGCGCGCACGCACGGGCGGCGTCTCGATCGGGCCGGCGTCCCCTTCGGCTTCGACCAGCACGCGCACGGTCCCCGCCTTCGCCACGAACATCAGCACCGAGCCGCCGACGACCACGGCCAGCAGCCCGGCGACATAGCCGGCGAGCGCGCCCGGATGACGATGGAGCGCGGCCAGGACGGCCGCGAGCACGCCGGTGAGCCGGCGGTCCAGGAAGTCGGTGGCTTCCCCGCCGACGATCAACGCGACGAGAAACGCCGCCCCGAGCGCCGGGACCACGAGGAGCCCCTTGAAGGCCGACTCGGCGACGAACTGGATGACGACGACCTGCCAGTTGGCGGCGGCGACGAGCGCGCCGCGCTTCAGCACCGCCTTGATGGCGTCGGTGAGCATGGAGCGGACGGAACGCGAGCCGTCACTATAGCATCGCCTGCCGCGCCGGCGGGGGCCGGCAGCCGATGGGGTATCCTCCGGAGACAGGCGGAGCCGGGTCCGGCGGCGGAGGCCGGCCGTCGTTCCGCCAGGCGCGAGGATGAGAGAGCGGCCCGCATGATCGGAGGCAGCACCGGAACGGCACCGGCCGCCGCCGGATCGGCGCGGCCCGCCCTCGCGGATCTCCGGCGGCTGCGCCGCCTGGCGCTCTGGGGCATCATCGGCGCGCTCGCCGTGCTCGCGGCGGGCCGCGGCATCGAGCGCTGGCGCCTCGGCACGTCGGACGGCGATGCCGTCGACCGCATCGCGGCGCGTGTCCAGGCCGAGTTCTCGACGCTCGGCGATTCGCTGACCCGCGCCGCGCGGCGCGCCGTTGCGGACCCCGCGGACATCGGGGCCGCGCGCATCGACGATGCCAGCGCCCGCCGGCTGTTCGACGCGGCGGATGCGGCGCTCGACACGACGCAACCCGCCATCGACGCGCTCTCGATCCACGATGCGACCGGACTCCCGCTGGCCTGGGCCGGACGGCCGTCGACGCTCCCGTCCGAACGGCTGAACGGGCCCGGCGCGCTCTTCGTCGCACCGGGCCCGCTTGGTCTCCGCCTCGTTCGCGTCGACCCGATCGTGGCGCCGGGCGATCCGCAGCGGCGGGTCGGGACCGTCGTCGCCGAGGCGGTCCTCACGCGTGAAGCGGCCCTCTCGGCGGCCGGTACGCCGTTCGTCTACGAAGACGCCCTGGTGCCGATCGCGCTGCGCCCCCGATACGAAGGGGGCGGCGAATCGGTGCCTCCGTACGGCTTCCTGCTGTCCGCGCCGGACGGCACGCCGCTGCTCGAAGCGGAGCTGCCCGCCGGGTCGCTCGACCGGCTGCGCCATGTCTGGCGCACGCGGACGAACGGCGCCGCGCTCGCGCTGCTCGCGATCTGCGTGCTGCTCGTGGCGCTCGCGCTGCGTGACAGCCAGGAGCGCGCCCTCCGCGTCGGGCCCTACCTCCAGCTCGCCGCGGCCATTCTGCTGCTGGTCGTCGGCGCGCGGGCGCTGCTGGCGCTCGCCGTTCCCCCGTGGTGGGGTGACGGCGCCGCGTCCGGGCTCGTCGATCTGCTCTTCTTCCGCACGCCGGCCGACTGGCTGGCCACGAGCCTGCTGCTGCTCGCCCTCGCCGCGCTGGCCGGCGACGCCGTGGAGCGCGCGCGCCTCGCCCGCCGTGCGCATCGGACCGGACGCGGCCCGTTCTACTGGCTGCTGCAGGCCGCCGCCGGCGCCGCGGCCGGACTGATCCTGCTCGGACACGCCCGCATCCTCGAGCGCGTCGTCGACGGGACCGACGCGGGGCTCGCCTTCAGCCTGCATCCGTTCGAGCCGGCGCGGCTCGTCCATCTGGCCGGCGTGGCGCTCTTCAACGCGGCCGCGGCCTGGCTCGTGTTCGTGGTGCTGCGCGCGGCGGCGACGCGGGCGCGCGTGGGGCGGCGGAACATCGGGACGCGGGCGTTGCTCGGGCTCGTCTACGCCGTGACGGCCGCCCTCGTCCTGGCGGCGGCCGGATCGCGGACCTTCGGGCCGCTGCTGGTGCTGCCGCTCGCGGCGATCGCGGCGGTCGCGATTGCGCGCTGGGTGATCCCGCGCTACCGGCATGCGGCGCAGGGCACGCGGCTGGCGATTGCGTACCTGGCGCTCACGGTGCCCTCGCTCGCGCTCTATCCCGCAATCGTCGCGTTCGATCACGCCGCGGTGGAGCGGCGGATCGAGACACGGTACGCCGCGCAGGCCCTGAACCACCGCGACGATCTCCGCGATCGCCTGCGCCGATCGCTCGAGCAGATCGACGCGCTGCCGCTGCAGCCCGGGCAGCTCGTCGATATCGGGGCGGAGCCGGCCGGCCTGCCGGACGCCGATCGCGCGTTCCTGCTCTGGTCGCAGACGGAGCTCGCGCGTGAGCGCCTGACCTCGTCGCTCGAGCTGTACAACGCCTCGGGGGATCTGGTCAGCCGTTTCGCGCTGAATCTTCCCGCCGAGTTCCTGTCGACGGAGCACGTGATCGAGATCCCCTGCACGTGGGCGACCTTCGGCGAGGTGCTGGCGTCGACGGACGACCAGCTGCTGCTCCACGCCGGGCGGGCGATCTGCGCGCGCGAAGCGGACGGCACGCTCGTGCGGCAGGGCGCCATTCTCGTGCACGTCGTGCTCGACTACTCGACGCTGCCCTTCGTGGCGGCGACGGATCCGTCGGCGCTGCTCGTGCGCGCCGGCGCCTCGGGCGGGCGGCTGACGCACGGCCGGGACATCGAGTTCGCGGTGTACGGCTGGGGGCGCACGCCGGTCTACCCGACCGCGGGCACGGCCTGGCCGATCAACACCGAGCTGCTGCGGCGCATCTACCGCGCGGGACGCACGCCGTTCTGGGAAACGCTCTCGCGCGGCGGGCGCGAGTTCCGGGTGCTGCTCAGCAACGATCGCGCGGGCATCTACGCGATCGGCTACGAGCTGCCGCGCCCGATCGACCACGCGGTGGCGCTGGCGGAGATCGGCACGCTCGGGGGCGTGGTGTTCGTGGTGCTGCTGGGACTCATCGGCGGACTCAGCCGGCTGGCGGGGCGCACGCCGTCGACGGGTCGTGCGCTGCTGCGCGAGATCCGCCGCAGCTTCTACCGCAAGCTGTTCCTGCTGTTCGTGGCGGCGTCGGTCCTGCCGGTGCTCGCGCTCGCCTTCGTCACACGCGCGTACGTCGCAGGCCAGCTCCAGGACGGGCTCGAATCGGGCGCCCTGCGGACCGCCTCCACGGCGCGCCGCGTGATCGAGACGGTCATGACGCAGCAGCGGCGCGGCGACACCGATCTGGTCGTCGGCATCACCGACCAGATCCTGGTGTCGGTCAGCCGCATCATCGACCAGGACGTCAACGTCTTCGTCCGCGACACGCTGGCGGCGACGAGCCAGCGCGACCTCTTTGCCTCCGGGCTGCTGCCGACGCGCACGCCGTCGGAAGTGGCGCGCGCCATCGCGCTCGAGCGTCAGAGCAGCTATGTCGGCGACGAGCGCGTCGCCGGCCAGGCCTACACGATCGCGGCGGTGCCCGTGCGCGACGGCGAAGGCGGCGCCATCCTGACGGTCCCGCTGACGCTGCGGCAGCGCGAGATCGAGCGCGAGGTCGATACGCTCGACCGCCGGGTGACGCTGGCCGCGGTGCTCTTCATCCTGCTCGGCGCGGGCATCGGCTACGTGACGGCCGAGCGGCTGGGAGACCCGATCGCCAGACTCACGCGCGCGACCCGCCGCATCGCGCGCGGCGACCTGGACGCGCGCATTCTCCGCGCGCCGGCGGACGAGCTCGGCCGGCTGGTCGAGGCGTTCAACCAGATGGCCGCCGACCTCGAGCGCCAGCGCGGCGAGCTCGAGCGATCGAACCGGCTGGCCGCGCGTGCCGACATGGCCCGCCAGGTGGCGCACGACATCAAGAACCCGCTGACGCCGATCCAGCTCTCCGCCGAGTTCATCCAGCGCGTGCACCACGACAGCGGCGCGCCGCTCGGCCCGGTCGTCGACAACTGCATCGCGACGATTCTCTCGCAGGTCACGATGCTGCGGGAGATCGCGAGCGAGTTCTCCAGCTTCGCGTCCTCGCCGGTCGCCCGGCCGGCGCCGCACGACGTCAACACGATCGTCGAGGAGGTGCTGGCCCCGTACCGGACGGGCCTGCCGGCGAACGTGACGCTGCACGTCGCGCTCGGCGACGGCGTGCCCGTGCTGCCGCTGGATCGGGCGCTGCTCTCGCGCGCGCTGGTCAACCTGATCGAGAACGCCCTCCATGCGATGCGCGGCGGCGGCGAACTGCACGTGACCACCGCCGCGACGCCGGAGGGAGGCGCCACCATCGCGATTCGCGACACGGGCGTCGGCATGGACGACGAGGCGAAGGCCCGGCTGTTCGAGCCCTACTTCTCGACAAAGGCGACCGGGACGGGGCTGGGATTGACGATTGCCAGGCGCAACGTCGAACTCAACCGCGGCACGCTCGACGTCGCCAGCGAGAAGGGACGGGGGACGACGGTGACGGTCACTCTGCCGCCGCCGGCTCCGCCGGACGCCGGCGCAGATGCGCCAGCGACTCGATGACCGGTGACAGCAGGTAGGCGTAGGCCAGAATCACCAGCACCACCTGCGGCCGGGTCACGATCGCCGTCATGAGGATGGCGAAGAGGATCAGCGTGCGGAACGGCCGGCGCGACTGGACGTCGAAGGACTTGAAGCTGCGGTACCGGATCGTGCTGACCATCAGCCCGGCGGGAATCACGACCAGCAGCACGGCCAGCGCCGCCCACATGGGCTCCCCCGCGAAGCCTTCCGGGTAGGCGAACACCGTCGCGGCGATCACGCCGGCGGCGGCCGGGCTCGGCATCCCGACGAAATAGCGCTTGTCGGTGCTGGCCGTCTGGAGATTGAAACGCGCCAGCCGCAGCGCGGCCGCGGTCACGAACAGGAAGGCGGCCGCCCACCCCAGGCGGCCGAGACTGCTCAGTCCCCACCCGAACGCGAGAATCGCCGGCGCCATCCCGAACGAGATCACGTCGGCCATGGAGTCGAACTGGACGCCGAACTCGCTCGCCGTGCCGGTCATGCGCGCGATGCGGCCGTCGAGCATGTCGAGCACGACCGCGATCCCGATGAACGGCGCCGCGGTCGCGAAGTCTCCCCGCATCGCGTAGATCACGCAGGCGTAGCCGCAGAACATGTTCCCGAGCGTGAACAGGCTCGGGAGAATCGACATGCCCTGCCGCAGCTTCCGCGGGGGCGCCGGCGGATCGGCCGGTCCGCGCACCGCCGGACGCGGTCTCGTCAGGTCCATCACGCGGCTCCGCTGCCGTTGCGGGGCAGCACCGCCAGCCGGGTGACGCCGGCCGTCGTCCGGTCGCCGGGACGCACGTGGAGCTCGGAGCCCGGGGGGAGGAACACGTCCATGCGCGATCCGAACTTCATCACGCCGAAGCGCTCCCCCGCCTCCACCGCCGTTCCCGGCGAGACCCGGCAGACGATGCGGCGCGCCAGCACCCCGACGACCTGCCGGGCGACGATCGTCACGCCGTCGCGCTCGATCCAGATCTCGTTGCGCTCGTTCTCGACGGCCGCCTCGCGCTTGTATGCCGGCAGGAAGCGCCCCTTCTGGTAGTCCACGCGCGTCACGCGGCCCGAGACGGGCATCCGGTTGACATGGACGTCGAGGGGGGACAGGAAGATGCTGATCTGCCGCCAGACGCCAGGCGGGGCCGCGCCCGGCTCCGGATCACCAGCCACGACCACACGCCCGTCCGCCGGCGCGACGACCTCGTCCGGGCCGATCGCGATGTGACGGTCGGGGTCGCGGAAGAAGAAGAGGAAGAAGCCGGCGAGGACGAGCGGAAGCAGGGCCCAGAGCCCGAAGCCCGCCGCCGCGACGAGCACTGCAAGGACGAGGGCCCCGAGGATGAACGGGTAGCCCGCCGGATCGATCCGCATGCTGTGCCTATTTTACGCGGTACGTGCGACGGGCCCTGCGTGGCAGGGCCCGTCGGGGAGCGTACGCTCCGAACAGCTCGGGGCCGCAGCCGCCAGAGCGCCGCGGCCCGTGGCAGGAATGACGAATGACGACGGAATCAGGCGGGCTGATGCCGGCGCAGGATGTCCTCCATCCGGTCCTTCAGCCTCAACTTCTGCTTCTTGATGCGGATTTCTTCGAGCTGTTCATGCTCGCTCAGGAAGTGGCGGGTCGCGAGCTCGTGCAGGCGCTGATCGAGTTCCTGGTGCCGGCTGGCCAGATCGCGGAATTCGTGATCCGTGACCCGCAGCCGCTCCCTCAATTCGTGCGTATCGACAGCCATATGCCGCCTCCTTGCAAGGGTTGCAGGACGCACCGCTTCGGGGTGTCCGGTTGTTTCCGGCTTTTGATCACCGTACTACATCCCACCCTGCCCTTCAAGCCGCTTCCTCCGGCTGCGCCGGATCGCGCCACAGCACGAGCGCGTCGTCGACCGGGTCCGTGTAGTAGTCGCGCCGCACGCCGCGGAGCTGGAATCCGAGGGCTTCGTACAGCCGGCGCGCGGGATGGTTCGAGCGCCGCACCTCGAGCGTTGCGCGCGCGCAGCCGAGGGCGGACGCCTCCCGCAGCACCTCGCGCATCAGCGTCGTCGCGAGACCGCGGCGCCGGAGCCCGGGGCGGATGGCGAGATTGTTGATGTGCAGCTCGCCGTCGATCAGCCATGCCGCGCAGTAACCCGCGACGGGGACGCCGGGTATGCGGATGACGAAGATGCGGCTGACCGCGGGATTGCGCAGCTCGGCCTCGTACATCTCCCGCGTCCACGGACGCAGGAATGACTCGCTGTCCACCGACAGGATGCCCTCGAGATCCTCCGGGCCTGCGAGCGGCTCGACGATGGGGTGGTCAAAGGCGGTTGTCATCGGGACTGCGCGTGGCGCGCCTCGCGGGCCAGCTCGGCGTCGGGCCGCCGGACGTAGACGGGGCGAAGCGCGTGCGGCCGGCCGGCGCCGCCTGCCTCCGCCAGACGCGCGGCGCACCTGGCGACGATCGGCGCCAGGAGAGACGGCGTCGGCAGGACCTGCGCGCCGAGCGTCGCGGCCTCGTCCGGAAATCTCCCGGCCCCGTCGCCGATCAGCACGCCGGGCGGATCGGCGCGCCAGGTCTCCACGACCGCAGCGGGAGGCGCCGAGACCGGCTCGTCGGCGTGCCTGATGCCCAGGACCGCGTCACGGTCGGGTTCGTAGCGCGCCGCGAACACCTCGCCGCGCGCCGCGTCCATCCACACGCCGATCCGTCCGTCGGTACCTGCGGCCACAGCCGCGACGGCCAGGGCATCCAGCGCGGAGACGCCGGCGACCGGAAGGCCCGTCGCCATGGCCAGGCCCTGGATGGACGCGATGCCGACCCGCAACCCGGTGAACGCGCCGGGGCCGAGACACACGGCGAGGAGGTCGACGTCGGCGAGCGTCAATCCCGACCGGGTGAGCGCCGCCAGCAGATCCCCCGGCAGCCGTGTCGCGTGCGGGCGCGCGGGATCGCCGGCGCGCGCGTCCAGCTCCCGAGTGCCACGGACCACCGCGACGCTGCCCGCACGCGTGGCGGTCTCCAGGGCGAGCACGGTCGGCGCGGCCATCTGTCCCGGTTGTATGGTGGCTGCGGCCGGAAGTCAACCGCGGCTCCGCGCGTGGTGTGCGCCGCGCACGGGCCGGACGGCACCGGCCGGGCTGGTATACTGCCCCCTGTCCTGCCCGGTTCCGCCAACCTGATGGCTCATCCGTCCCACGAGACCGACGCGTCGCTCCCGCGCCCTGCAACGCTGACGCCGGCGATGCGGCAGTACCACGACGCCAAGCGCCAGTATCGCGACGCCATCCTGTTCTTCCGGATGGGCGACTTCTACGAGATGTTCTTCGAGGACGCGCTCGTCGCGGCGCGTGCGCTCGATCTGACCCTGACCTCGCGATCGAAGGATGCCGCCGGCGGCAGCATTCCGATGTGCGGCGTGCCGTTCCATGCCGTCGACACATACCTCGCGCGGCTCGTGCGCAAGGGATACCGGGTCGCCCTCTGCGAGCAGGTCGAGGATCCGCGGAAGGCCAAGGGCGTGGTCCGCCGCGAGGTCGTGCGCGTCGTCTCGCCCGGCACGCTGCTCGACGCCCAGTTCCTCGACGCGCGCGAGCCGGCGTTCCTCATGAGCCTGTCGCCCGACATCGACGGGCGCGTGGGCGCGGCCCTGCTGGACGTCACGACCGGCGAGTTCACCACCGCCGAGTACGAGGGCCCCGCGCGCTGGCAGGCGGTCGAGGACGAGCTGCGAGTCCTCCGCCCGCGCGAGCTCGTCGTCGCCGAAGGGGTCGACGTCGAGACGCTCCTGCCCGAGATCGCGCGGTCCGCGGTGCCGGTCACGCGCGTCGAGCCCTGGCTCTTCGACGTCGAGTCGGCGCGGCGCACGCTGGCCGATCAGCTCCGCACGAAGGGGCTGGATGGCTTCGGCCTCGACGGCCATCCGGCGGCGATTGCCGCTTCCGGCGCGCTGGTCGCGCACGTGCGCGACACCCAGAAGGTCGATCTCGCGCACATCCGCACCCTCGCCCTGCGGCAGCAGGCCGGCCATCTCCTCATCGATCCGGTGACGCTGAAGCACCTCGAGGTCGTGGAGGGCAGCGACGGCGGACGGAGCGGATCGCTGCTGGCGGAGCTGGACACGACCGTGACGTCCATGGGCGGACGGTTGCTGCGCGCGTGGCTGCTGCGCCCGCTCGTCACGCTGGAGCCGATCCGCGATCGTCTCGACGCGGTCGAGGAGCTCGCCTTCCGGTCGATGGAGCGCGCGAAGCTGCGCGAGACGCTCAAGCCGGTGCACGACATGGAGCGCCTCGTGGCGCGCGCGGCGCTCGGCGTCGCCGGTCCGCGCGACCTCGTCGGCCTGAAGGTCTCCCTCACGGTCGTGCCCCGCGTCCGCGCGCTCCTCCAGGAGTGTGCGGCGCCGCTCACCGGCACGCTCGTGGCGGCGCTCGATGACGTGCCCGACCTGCGCGAGCTGATCGATCGGACGCTGGTCGACGAGCCGCCTGCGCTCGCGCGGGACGGCAACCTGATCCGGGACGGCGTCGACGCGGAGCTCGACGAGCTGCGCCGCATCAGCCGATCCGGTCGGCAGCTGATCGCGGAAATGGAAGAGCGCGAGCGCGCGCGCACCGGCATCGCCTCGCTGAAGGTGCGGTTCAATCGCGTGTTCGGCTACTACATCGAGGTCTCGAAGGCGAACCTGCAGCTCGTCCCGCCGGATTACGTGCGCAAGCAGACGATCGCGGGCGGCGAGCGTTTCATCACCCCGGCGCTGAAGGAATACGAGGACCGGGTGCTCGGCGCCGACGAGCGCATCGCGGAGCGCGAGATCGAGCTGTTCGAGCAGGTGCGGACCGCGGTCGCCGGCGCCGCGCCGCGCATCCAGGAGACCGCGCGCGCGCTGGCCGCCCTCGACGTCCTGGCCGCGCTGGCCGAGGTCGCGACGCTGCGCAACTACACGAAGCCGCACGTCCACGACGGCGACGAGATGACGGTCGTCGACGGGCGGCATCCGGTGGTCGAACGGCACGCCGAGGACGCCTTCGTGCCGAACGACCTGGTGCTGGACGGCTCGACGCATCAGCTCGTGGTCCTGACCGGCCCGAACATGGGGGGCAAGTCGACGTACCTGCGCCAGGCGGCGCTGATCTGCCTGATGGCGCAGGCCGGCTCGTTCGTGCCGGCACGCGAGGCGAAGCTCGCGCTGGTCGACCGAATCTTCGCGAGGGTCGGCGCGTCCGACAACATCGCGCGCGGCCAGTCCACCTTCATGGTCGAGATGCAGGAGACCGCGACCATCCTGCATCTCGCGACCGATCGCAGCCTCGTCGTGCTTGACGAAATCGGACGCGGCACGGCCACCTTCGACGGCCTCAGCATCGCGTGGGCCGTCGCGGAGCACCTGGCGTCGAACCCGCGTGCCCGCCCGAAGACGCTCTTCGCGACGCACTACCACGAATTGACCGATCTCGCCGATCTCGTGCCGGGCGTCGTGAACTTCCACGTCACGGCGCGCGAGTACCACGACGAGATCGTCTTCCTGCGGAAGATCGTGCCCGGACGGTCCGACCGCAGCTACGGCATCCAGGTCGCCCGGCTGGCGGGGCTGCCCCCCACGGTCGTCACGCGCGCGCGCCAGATCCTCGACGGGCTCGAGCAGGACGAGCTCGCACGGGGCGGTCCGCCGGCCGTCGGCGCTCCGAAGGGGGAACAGCTGCCGCTCTTCGCGGCGCCGCCGTCGCCCGGCAACCGCCTCGCCGAGCGGCTGCGCGCCGTTGACGTCGACCGGATGACCCCGCTCGAGGCGTTGACGCTGCTCGCGGAGCTGAAGCGCGAGGCCGACGGGTGAGCGCGTGCCGGGGCGCGCACTCCGGTCCGGCGGACACGTTCACCGCGGCGTGATGCGCGCCGCGCTCCTGGCGGCGCTCGTCCTCGTTCGCGTCGTGCCGGCCGCGGCCGGCCCGTTCGATCCCCGGCTCGAGTTCCGGACCACACGCACCGCGCATTTCGTCATCCACTACCATCAGGGCGCCGACGCGGCCGCCGCGCGCCTTGCGGTGCTCGCGGAAACGGTGCACCAGCGCCTCGCGGGCCGTGCGGGCCCCGGCCACGACCGGCGCGTCACGCACCTCGTCGTGGCCGACCAGTCGGACGCGCCGAACGGCTTCGCGACCATCATCCCGTGGAACGCGATCGTCCTCTACCTGGCGCCCCCGACGGGCGCGTCGTTCATCGGCAACACGGACGACTGGCTCGCCTACGTCTTCACGCACGAGTACGCGCACGTCGTCCATCTCGATCGGTCGGACGGCTGGGCGCGCGCGCTGCGGGCGATCCTGGGGCGGACTCCCGCCGCGTACCCGAATCTCTCACTCCCGTTGTGGGACATCGAGGGGACCGCGACCGCGCAGGAAGGACTCGCCGGACACGGACGCCTCGCCGCCGGCGATTTCCGTGAGATCGTGGACTCCGCTGCGCGCGCCGGGCGCTTCGAGCCGCTCGACCGCGTGAACGGCGGGCTCGTGGACTGGCCTGGCGGTCACGGCTGGTATGCGTACGGATCGCGCTTCCACGAGTTCCTCCGATCCGCGTACGGCGAGACGCGCTGGGAGGAACTGGCGGCTGCAACCGCCGGGCGACTTCCGTATCTCGGGGCCGGCGCGTACCGGAAGATCTACGGCAGGTCGCTCGGGACGTTGTGGAACGAGTTCCGCGACGCCGTCGTCCGCGAGCAGTCCGGGGAGAGCGCCGCCGCTTCCGGTTCCGGAGCGGTTCGCCTCACGCACAACGGCTTCGACGTCGAAGGCCCGGCACGGGGTCCGGACGGTCAGGTGTATGTGACGATCTCGGATCCGCGTCGCTTCCCCGGCATCTACCGTGTCGATCCCGAGGGGCGGCTGGAACGGGTGACGTCCCGGGTCGGTGGCAGTCGCGTGACGTTCCATGACCGCCGGCTGATCTTCGATCAGCTGGAGGTCGTCCGCGGGGTCGCGCTGCTCAGTGATCTCTACGACCACGATCCGGAGAACGGTGGGACGCGCCGTCTCACCATCGGCGCGCGGCTGGCCGACCCGGATGTGTCCCCCGATGGGGGCAGGCTCGCAGCGGTGCAGATCGACGCGGGCCGTCGCGCACTGCTGCTGCTCGATACCGCGCAGCTCCTCCGTGATGCGCCGCTCGCGCCGGACGCGCTGCCGATTCGCGCACGCACGGCTGAAGACGATGCGGTGTACGCCGCTCCCCGGTGGTCGCCGGACGGGCGCGTGATCGCGGCGGAGCGGCGGCTGCGCGACGGTCGGTCCGAGATCGTCCTGCTCGACGGCGAGCGCCTGACGGTCGTCGCCGTGGCCGCGTCCCGCGACGAGGGGCGGCGCGTGACGCCCGCGTGGAGCCCGGACGGACGCACGCTGTACTTCGCGTCCGATCACGAACCGGGTCCGTTCCGGATCTACGCGGTGCCGATCGCAGCGGGCCGGCCGGCCGGACCGCCGGCGGCCGTCCTGCACGTGCCCGGCGGCGCGCGCTGGCCGCTTCCGGATGGCGAGGGCAGGCTGCTGTTCGTCGGGTACACGGCGGACGGATTCGACCTGTTCTCGGACGCCGTCCGCCCGGCCAGCCAGTCGACGGGTGATATCGGCCCCACTTCCCTGTCCCCTGACCGGCATCCGACAGGCCAGGCCGAGTCCCCTGCGGCTACGTCGTACTCACCCTGGGCGACGCTGGCGCCGCGCACCTGGCTGCCGGTCATCGAACGGCAGGACGGGCGATGGCGGCTCGGCGGGGTCGTTGGCGGCGCTGACGTGCTGGGACGGCACGCGTTCGCCGCGACGGCGACGTGGGCGCTCGACCCGGCGCCCGCGTCGATCGGCTCCGCGGCGCCGCGTGGCCGCCCCGACTGGACGGCGACCTACGTCTATCAGCGATGGCAGCCGGCGTGGTACGCCGCCGCCGAGGACCGCACGCGGCTGTTCGAGACGGTCGACGCGACCGGCGTCGTGCGGCCGCTCGCGCGGCGCGAACAGCAGATCGAATCCGGCGTGCTGCGGCCGTTCGTGACCGTGCGGCGGACGCAGACCGCCCGGCTCGCGTATTACGCGGAGCGCGTCACGAACAGCACGCCATCGCTCGCACGGCAGATCGATCGCGCGGGCATTCGCGCGGCCTGGACGATCAACACGGCCCGTCGCTATGGCTACTCGATCAGCCCCGAGGATGGCTGGGCGTTCGGCGCGACGGCCGAAGTGCTGAGGCCCGCGCTCGGCTCGGACGGGTCGGCCGACGCGTTCACCGTCGACGGCCGCGCGTATCTCCCGCTCGGCTTGCCCCATGCGGTCGCGGCGCTGCGCGGCGCATTCGGGGCCAGCCGCGGCGACCCCGCCGTCGCCCGTCCGTTCTTCGTCGGCGGCGTCGAGGAAAACCGCGGGCTCGGCGTCTTCGGGACGGACGCGGTCAGCCTCCTGCGCGGATTCCCGGATACCGCGTTCGTGGGCCGCCGGGCCGCCGTGCTCAATGCCGAAGCCCGGATTCCGCTCGGCTGGCCGCAACGCGGCGTCGGGACCTGGCCGATCTTCCTGAACGCGCTCCACGCCGCGGCGTTTCTCGACGTGGGCCAGGCGTGGGACGACGCGCCGCGATGGCGCGATCGGAAAATCGGATACGGGCTCGAGGTGTCTGCCGATGTCACGGCCGGGTTCGGGCTGCCACTGACATGGACGGCGGGCGTGGCATGGGGAGAGGACGGCGCCGGACTCGTGGCGCCGCAGCGATCCGTCTACGTGCGCGCGGGTCGCTCGTTCTGAGCGGCGCGGTACACACGACGCGCGCGACAGCGAGCCGCGCGCGTGGGGTATCCGTCGCGGGTGGACGTGCGATCAGGCGCCGGTCTTCAGGGCATCGAGCCGCTGCTGCGCGTCGGTCGCGTACGGCGAATCGGCGAACTCCGTCGTCACGCGCTGGAACGCCTGCTGCGCCTCGGCCGTCTTCCCCGCGGCCAGATAGGCCTCGCCGAGCTGCACCAGCACGGCATCGACCGGCACGTCTCCCTTGACGTCGAGCGAGAGCTCGTGCAGGGCCGCGATGGCTTCGTCATGGCGTCCCGCCTGCAGGTCGAGCTCGGCGAGCCCGAGCCGCGCCATGCGACCGTAGAGGCCGCGCCGACCGCGGTCGATCACCTGCTGATATTGTGTGCGGGCTTCGTCTCCGCGTCCCAGTGCGGCAAGCGTCGTCGCCGCGTGATAGCGCGCGGCAAGGCCGGCGGTCGTCGACGGGTAGGCGTCCGCGGCGGCCAGGAACTTCGGCAGCGCCGCTTCGAGCTTCGCCTCTTCCGTCGGGTACGTGTTCGGCGGCTGTGGCGCGGGGGGCTGCCCCTCGGCCGGCGCCGCCGGCGCCATGACCTGCGCCTCGCTGATCACGAGAGCCTCGGCCAGCATGGCCCCCGCGCGGGCCGTCTGGTTCGAGCGGTACCACGTCCAGCCCCCGACGGCCAGCACCAGGATGACGGCCGCGGCGATTGCCGCCGCGATGCGGTTCCGGTGCTGCGCCGCGCGCAGGTAGACATCCTGGAGGGTCTCGGCGACTTCGTCCTTCTTCAGCCGCTGCCGTTCACGTGCTTTCATGATTCTGATGTTCTCGATTGGTGCGCGTGCCCGGATTCGAACCGGGGGCCTTCCGCTTAGGAGGCGGATGCTCTATCCAGCTGAGCTACACGCGCACTGGGAAACGCCCAATTGTACCGCCCGGCTCCAGCTAGTACCGGACGACCGTGTGGATCCGCTCCCCTTCGAGCTGCGCGCGCCCTTTCAGGAACTCCAGCTCGACGAGGAAGGCCAGGGCATGCACGTCGCCGCCCAGCCGGCGCACGAGGGCGGCCGTCGCCTTCGCCGTGCCACCTGTCGCGATGACATCGTCCACGACCAGCACGCGGGTGCCGGCGCCGACCGCGTCCTCGTGCATCTCGAGCGCGTCGGTGCCGTACTCGAGCTCGTAGGTCTCGCGCACCGCCTTCGACGGGAGCTTCCCCGGCTTCCGCACGGGGACGAACCCGACGCTCAGCCGATCCGCCACCGCCCCGCCGAGGATGAACCCGCGGCTCTCGATCCCGACGACGACGTCGATGTGGGCGTCGGTGAAGGGGCTGGCGAGCGCCTCCACGGCGTCGCGGAAGCCCGCCCGGTCCTTGAGCAGCGTGGTGATGTCGTAGAAGAGAATGCCCGGCTTCGGGAAGTCGGGGACGTTGCGGATCTTCTCCTTGAGCTGCTGCATCTGGGGCGTGACATCCTGGATCTGCATGTGCGCGTGGTCCTTCTCAGGGGAGAATGCGGAAGTCGGTCGCGCCGCCGGGCGGCGCCGGCTCGACCACGACGTGCTCGACGCGCGCGCCGGGCGGGCCCTGCCGCACGTGCCGTTCGAACCGGTCGAGCGCGTCGAGATCGCCGGCCGCGACGACCTCCACGGCGCCATCGTCCAGGTTGCGGACCGTGCCGGTCACCCCTTCGGCACGCGCGGCATCGCGCACGAAGAAGCGGAAGCCGACGCCCTGCACGCGACCCGAGACCAGGAACCGCCGTCCGACGAGCATGAACGCTTGATTATAGCCGCGCTCGCCGCTGACAATTGGCTCGATGGGGGCGGCCGGCGGCCACCCCGGGGCCGCTGACGGAGCGACGGAGCAGACGTGTTCGAACTCGGAGACTGGGTGCAGAGGGAGCGTCGGCGCATCAGCCGCCGCTTCACCGAGGCCCTGGCCGTGGCCGCGGAACTCCACGCCGGGCAGCGACGCAAGGGATCGGACGTGCCCTACATCGCGCACCTGCTCGGGGTCACCGCGATCGCCTTCGAGTACGGCGCCGACGAGACGACCGCGATCGGGGCGCTGCTGCACGACGCCATCGAGGACGCCCCGCGTTCGCTCGGCGCGCCGGGCGTACGCGACCTGATCCGGACCCGCTTCGGCCCCGAGGTGCTGGCGATTGTCGAGGGATGCACCGATGCGGACGTCCAGCCCAAGCCGCCCTGGCGGCCGCGCAAGCGGGCGTACATCGATCGCGTCGCCACCGTGGTGCCCGGCGCGCTGCTGGTGTCCGCGTCGGACAAGCTGCACAACGTCCGCGCGATCCTCACCGACTTCCTGCAGATCGGCGACGCGGTGTGGGCGCGCTTCTCGCCGGACGCGGGCAAGTCCGGCACGATCGGCTACTATCGCGGACTGGTGGATGCGTTCCGGGCACGGCAGGCGGACGGCCCCGGGCACTTTCCGCGGCTCGTGGACGATCTCGACGCAACGCTTGCCGATCTGGAGCGGCACGCCGGCGAACGGGGGACGTGGCCCCCGGCGTGACGCCACGCCCGGCGCCGCCCGCAGGGTGCGGGGGCCGGCAGGCGGGATGACACAGAACCCTGCACTCGATTGACCAGAGCGAGGACTTCGATGAGCGATCAGAAGGACACGAGACTGCCGCGGCGGCGTTTCCTCCAGCAGGCGGCTGCCGTAACCGCCGGCTTCACCATCGTCCCGCGCCACGTGCTCGCCGGCAGCGGGCAGACCCCGCCGAGCGACCGCTTCAACGTTGCCGGTATCGGCATCGGCGGCATGGGCCGTTCGAACATGATGGCCCTCGCCAGCCAGAACATCGTCGCGCTCTGCGACGTCGACTGGAACTATGCGGGTGAGGCCTGGTCCGAGAAGCGGTTCGACGACCAGATCGCGCAGATCGAGACGCGCCTGAAGGAGCCGCCGCAGACCGGCTCCGACGCGCAGTTCGGCCGCCTCTCGCCGGCGCAGGCCCGCGCGCGCGCGCAGGAGCAGCTCGACGGGCTCAAGCGGGTCCGCGCGGCGCTGCCGAACATCAAGCGGTACGTGGACTACCGCGAGATGCTCGAGAAGCAGAAGGACATCGACGGCGTCGTCATCGCGACGCCCGATCACCTGCACGCGATCACGGCGCTCGCGGCCATGGATCTCGGCAAGCACGTCTACGTGCAGAAGCCGCTGACGTGGTCGGTGGCCGAGGCGCGCCTGCTGGCGAAGAAGGCGCGCGAGACGAAGGTCGCCACCCAGATGGGCAACCAGGGACACTCGTCCGACGACGCGCGGCTCGTGAACGAGCACATCTGGGCCGGGACGATCGGCGAGGTGCGCGAGGTCCACGTCTGGACGAACCGGCCGCTTGCGTACTGGCCGCAGGGGGTCCCCCGGCCCGAGCCGATGGCGCCGGGCGCGGAGGTGCGCTGGAACATGAGCGGCGTGATGGCCCAGCTCGCCGACACGATGGCACGCGGCAGCCATCCGGTGCCCGAGAAGCTGAACTGGGACCTCTTCCTCGGCCCGGCGCCGTACGTCCAGTACCACCCCATCTATCACCCGTTCAACTGGCGCGGCTGGGTCGACTGGGGCGTCGGCGCGATCGGCGACATGGGCGCGCACCTGATCGATCATCCGTTCTGGGCGCTGGATCTCGGCTTCCCGACGACGGTCGAAACGGTGTCGACGCCCTTCAACCAGGCGTCGTATCCGGCGGCCACGACGACGTACTTCGAGTTCCCGGCGCGCAACGGACGCCCGGCGGTGAAGCTGACGTGGTACGACGGCGGCCTGCTGCCGCCGAAGCCGGAGGAGCTCGGCGAGGAGTCGCTGAACCGCGGAGGCGGCGTGCTCTACATCGGCAGCAAGGGCAAGCTGCTGCACGACAACTACGGGTACAACCCGAAGCTGCTGCCGCAGTCGCTCGCCGAGTCGGCCGCGACGCCGCCGCAGAAGCTGCCGCGGATCGCGACCAGCCACGAGATGAACTGGGTGGAGGCCGCGCAGGGCAAGACCGAGGCCTCATGCCCCTTCGACTACGCCGCGCGTCTGACCGAGGTGATGCTCCTCGGCGTCGTCGCGCTGCGCGCCGGCGGGAAGATCCACTACGACGGCGAGAACATGCGCGTCACGAACAACACCGCGGCGAACGACTACCTCACGCGGGAATACCGTCAGGGCTGGAAGCTGTCCTGACGTCCGGTTTGCGGCCTGCGCGCACGGGAGTGCCGTCCCTTGCGCGCAGGCCGGCCCGGTCCTCGCACACCGTTCCCTCACGGCGCCACGTTCACCTCGTCGGACCCCACCGGTTTCGCCTGCACGACCAGCCGCAGCGGCGCAGGTCCGATGTACGTCATCGGATAGCAGGTCACCAGCGACAGCATCGGCGCCAGCGCGGCGTCGATCACGCCGACGTCGCGCGGGCGCACGATCCGGATCGCGGCGACTTCATAGCGCCACTCCCCTGCCCGGCTCCTGAACCAGACGGTGTCGCCGATCCGTGCGTTCTTCAGCGGCCGGAAGAAGGTGTCGCGATGCGCGGCGAGCACGGCATGTCCCCCTTCGCCGGGCCACGCGGTGCCCTCGACACTGCCGACCGCGACGCGAAGGACCAGCGGATCGGCGCCGCGCAGCACGATCGCGCGCAGCCCGACCCGGGGCATCTCGATGCGTCCGATGCGATCGGGGGCCAGACCCTGCACGAACGCGGCGGGTCCGGGGGTGGCTCCCGAATCGAGGAGCTGCGCGTACGCGGACTGGACCCGGCAGGCTGCCCAGATCGACCCGGCGACCCAGGTGAAGCAGAGGAGCGCGGCGAGCCCGAGCACACGGGCCGCCGTCTGGTCCGGAGTCCATGGCGACCGGGCGGCCCTGATCACGTTCCACCCCGCCGGGGATCCTGACAGGTGCGAGCGGTTCTACACGTGGCGCCGTCTGAACCTGAGCGCCAGCGCGGCGACCAGGCACACGAGCCCGATCAGCAGGACGGCCATCGTGCTGCCCGCGGTTCCGGGAAGCTCGTCGAGCATCGGCGACGTCTGTGCCGGAGGCGGCGGTGCGGACGGTGCCGGCGTCTGCTGCACCGCGGCGGCTCTGGGCGGCACGTCGTTCCGGCGCGCGCCGGCCGGCTCCTCGACGAGCGCAGGCGTCGTGCGCGCCGGCAGCTCGGGCGTCGTGTTCAGCGCGACGCGCGGCACGTCGAGTGCGCGCCGGTGTTCGGTGGTCGAGACGCGGCGGCCATCGCCGTTGACGGCCATCACGCGCACGGTGCGCATCGACGCCGTCGTGGTCGTCTCGGCGGTGAGCACGCGCTCTCCCGTGCTCGCGGCGATGGCGACGGCCTGCTCGCGCGGATAGACGAGCTCGAACCCGCGATCGGGCCCCGGCAGGTACCAGTAGCGGATCGGTCGCGGGATGTCGGGCCTCGCCGACGTGAACGGCACGACGGTCGTCTCGCTCGCGCGGCTCCGCGCGGTGGGCACGCTGAGCAGCGTGGCGAGAATCCTCCCCGTCGGCTGCTCCTGCACCTGGACGATTGCGCGGCGGTCGCGGCTCTCGAGGACCTTGAACTCGTACGCGCCCGGCGGCAGCGTCATGCCCGGCAGTTCGATGGCTTCCGTGATCCGGAGCGCCGCCCGATCCGGTCCCGACGGCTGTGCGGCAGCGGGTCCTGCCAGCAGCAGCACGCCTGCGAGCACCCCCACGATCAGCCTCATCTGTATTCGCTCCGTCACACGACAACCGTACCGCCGCGCACCGCGCGCTGCAGTTCATCCGTTCGCGTCACGTCTCTGGATGAGGCAATTCCCGTGCCCCCGCGCGGCCTTGCAGCAACGCCGCTCCATCGCGTGTGCCGTCCTCTGGCATGGCAGACAGGAAACGGACGGATTTCACGATGTGTAGGAAAGACGCGGCGCTGTCGGAGAAGCGGACAGTCACGCCTGCGCGGGCGGTTCGAGCGTGATCACGCGGAACGGCAGCTCGGGAGAGATCTGCAGCATCAGGGGCAGCGACACGTTGTACACGGGCGTCTCGCCGTGGCGTCCTTCGGGCACGCCGTGATGGGCGTGGCCGTGAAACACGGCGGTCACGGCGTAGCGGACGAGCGGCTCGGCCAGACGGCTGCTGCCGAGATAGGGAAAGATCTCCGGCGGCTCTCCCTGGACGGTCGCCGCAATCGGCGAGTAGTGCAGCACGGCGATCCGGTGCGGCGTGCGCAGGCGGGCGAGCGCGGACTCCAGCTTCAGCGCCTCGCCAATCGCCTCCTGCACGAACTGCTTGATGATCGGCTCCCCCCACGGACCGAGCGCGCCGCGCCCGAACCCTCCGGCAAACCCCTTGATCCCCGCGAACCCCACGATGCCGACTTCGTACGACCCGCCGTCGAGCACGTGCACGCCGGCCGCCCCGAGCGTCTCGATCACCGCTTCCGGTGCGCCGGCCTCGAAGTCGTGATTGCCGAGGACGGCGACGATCGGGATCGCGAGGGCCGTCGTCAGTTCGCGGGCCAGCTCGCGCGCCTCGTCGACGCGCCCGTAGTCCGTGAGATCGCCGCAGAGCACGAGCACGTCGGCGTGGTCCGCCACCTTCGGCACCCACTGCTGCAGCGACGCCTGCGTGCCCTTCACGTAGTGGATGTCGCCGACGGCGGCGATGCGGATGCGACCGGTGCCCGGCATCGCCGCGAAGGTGAGCAATCGGCGTTCCACGTGTGGCACACCCCTTGCCACACCTCGGCCCATGACGCACGGCGCGCCCGCGCGCAGCGTTCCGTCGGAGATGTCGGCCCCGCGACGCGGCTTCTACCAGCGCGTGCTGCGCGCGCTCGTGCGCGAGCGCGTGCCGTGTCTCGTCGGCGGCACGTACGCGCTCGAGGACCACACCGGCATCCGCCGCGCGACGAAGGACCTGGATCTGTTCATCCTGGACGGCGGATGGGATGCGGCGGCGGCGGCGCTGGCGCGCGAGGGCATCCACACGACCCTGCCCTTCCCGCACTGGCTCGGGAAGGCGCATCGCGGCCGCCTGTGCGTCGACCTGCTGTTCGCGAGCGGCAACGGCCTGTGCCGCGTCGACGACAGCTGGTTCGCCCATGCGCCCGAGCGCGTGTTCTGGGGCGTGCGCGCGATGGTGTGTCCCGTCGAGGAGCTGATCTGGTCGAAGAGCTTCGTGCAGGAGCGTGAGCGCTTCGACGGCGCCGACGTGCTGCACCTGCTGCGCGCGCAGGCCGACGAGCTCGACTGGGATCACCTGCTCGCGCGCTTCGGCGAGAACTGGGAAGTGCTGCTGTCGCACCTCGTGCTGTTCCGGTTCGTGTACCCGGGCGACCGCGATCGCATCCCGGTGCCGGTGCTGCGCACGCTGCTCGATCGGCTCCTCCACGAGCCGCTGCGACCCGGCGTGGAACACCTCTGCCGGGGCACGCTCCTCTCCCGTGAGCAGTACCTCGCCGACATCGAGCGCCCCAACGTGCTCGACGCGCGGCTGCCGCCGTACGGGGCGCTCTCCCCCGCCGACATCGTCCGCTGGACCGAGGAGATCCCGGCCGCACGCCGCGCGACGCTCCGCCGGCGGACACCGCAGCGACGCCGGTCCGCGTCGCCACTCCCAGCGTGAAAGGAGCGTGCTCATGCCGCCGCGTGGCACCACTGGAAAGCGGAAGCGCCAGTATCAGCACATCAAGGAGTCCGAGCTCGAAGCCGGCCGCAGCGACGACGTCGCGACGGAGATCGCTGCCCGGACGGTCAACAAGCAGCGCGCGTCGGCCGGCGAGGCGCGTGAGATGACGCCGGGACGTCGCCGGCCGCTGGCGACGGAGCGGAAGCGCACGACGGGTCGCAAGTCGACGGGCCGAAAGACCGCGGGACGCAAGACCGCGGGACGCAAGACCGCGGGACGCAAGACCGCGGGACGCAAGACCGCGAGCACGTCGCGCAAATCGACAGCCGCGAAGCGCACATCCGGCAGCCGCAAATCGACAGCGGCGAAGCGCACATCGGGCAGCCGCAAGTCGACGGCCGCGTCCCGGAAGAGCTCGTCGACGAAGCGCGCCAGCGCAGCGTCCCGCACCGGGACGAAGACTGCCGGCCGCAAGAAGTAGGACCGGACGTCAGTCCGGCCAACCACTGGAGCGCGGCGCCAGGCGGGCGCACCCGGCCCGCCTGCGCTCCGGTTCGCCCGCTGCACGCCGCGGGTATGCTGTGGGGACACGCATGTACGGATCACGCCATCTCGTCCTGATGCTCGCGCTCGTGGTGTGGCTCGCGGCGCCCCGGGCCGCGCGCGCCGACTGGGATCTGACGCTGTTCGCCGGCCGTGCCTTTCCGATCGAGGACGAGCGGCTCGTGCTGCGGCTGACGCCGCCAGGCTCGCTGCCGGGCGTGGAGATCGACCGCACGAACGATCCGACGCTGCGGCCCGATGGCGGCCCCGTCTTCGGCGCCGCGCTCGCGTTCGAGGCCGGCATCGTCGGCATCGAAGGGCGGCTGGATGCCACCGACGTCGGCCTCGATTTCACGGGCGCGCGCTTCGCGCTGCGGGCCGTCGCGCCGCCGTTCCAGGGCCTCACCGGATCGCTCGAGGTCGGTGACGGCGAGTTCGAGATCGATCGCCTGTATCTGCTCTCGCTGAATCTGCGGCTGCGGACGCCGGGCCCCATCGGCCTCGTCGCCTCCGGCGGCGTCTCGTATCTTCCCGACCTGACGGTGTCGGGCAGCGTGCCGGTCCGCCTGCAGATCGAAGGGCTCGGATCCACGCCGGTGCTCGATGCGCCGCTGCGGCTGCGCGCCACGCCAGGCGAGTCGTCGCATCGCTTCGGCGTGAACGGCGGCGCCGGAGTCCGTGTCGGCGCCGGACCGATCGCGGTGCTGGTCGAGGCGCGTGTCTTCTACTTCCGGGACTACGAGCTCCGGTTCGAGACGTCCGGCGTGCCCGGCGTGATCGACGAGCTGCTCGCCGGCGTCGACCCGGTCCGGTTCGAGCCGGTCGTCATCAACGCCCAGGCGGGTCTGGTGCTGCGCTTCTGACGGGCTCCGGTACGAACCGGCGCACGAAGTCGTCCACCGCCCCCACCATCTCGCGGCCCGCCACGAGCGGCTCGTCGTTGTGATCCAGTCCCTCGATCAGGACCAGCTGCTTCGGCTCGGATGCGGCGGCGAAGAGACGCTGGCTCAACACGGCCGGGACGATACGGTCACGATCGCCGGCGATGATCAGGACGGGACACCCGATGCGGGCGATCAGATCGGACGCGTCATAGCGGTCACGGAGCAGCAGCCCGACCGGCAGGAGCGGATAGTGATGACGCGCGACGTCCATCATCGACGTGAATGGCGAGCGCAGTACCAGCGCGGCCGGCCGGCGCTCGGCTGCCATCGCGACCGCCACGCCGGTCCCGAGCGACTCGCCGAAGTAGACCAGGCGATCCGGATCGGCGCCGCCGTGTGTCGTCAACCACTCGATGGCGGCCCGTCCGTCCCGCAGCAGGCCCTGCTCCGTCGGGGTGCCCGGATTCGCGCCGTACCCGCGATAGTCGAACAGCAGCGTCGTGAAGCCGGCATCGGCAAGGCGTGACGCCAGCGGGGCACGAAAGCTCCGGTTGCCCGCGTTGCCGTTGAAGACGACGATCGTCACCCCACGTGGCGTGCCCGCGGGCGGGACGAGCCAGCCTCCGAGCGACAGGCCATCGGACGTCTCGAACTGCACCGTCGTGGCACGCAGCCCGACGGCGTCCGGCTCCGGCACGGCGCCGAACGGGAAATACATCAGGCGGCGTTGAAGGGCCCAGAGCATCGACATCCCCGCGAGCACGGCAATCAGCGCCAGCACGACCGGCCGGAGCCACGCCGCACGTCTGTTCATGGCAAGCCTGGTGCAACAGGAAGCGTCCATGGGCACATGACGTGCCCGGACGATACCCCGACCACCAGAGTGAAAAGGACGCTGGGATGGCTGAGAAGAAGGAGCGGGAGAAAGCCGGATCCGCCGGCCGGGCCGACGACCGTGCGCCGGCGTCGGACCGGGAGCGCCGGCGCGATCATCTGGGCCCGGATACGCCGAGACCGGCGCCCGTGACCGACATCAAGAGCGGGGAGCCGCGGACGTCGGATGAGGCCGGAGACGTCTCGATCCAGAACGCCGACGATCCGGGAATCGTCCGTGAGGAAGTCGGCAATACGTCGACGTCGTCCGGGACCCATCCGGGCGATCAGGGGGAC
This sequence comes from uncultured Bifidobacteriaceae bacterium, assembly GCA_964446605.1. Classification (GTDB taxonomy): domain Bacteria; phylum Acidobacteriota; class Vicinamibacteria; order Vicinamibacterales; family JAENWD01; genus JAENWD01. Next base: position 36,224 of record CAYUPN010000026.1, read on the forward strand.
GACCAGCGCCGGAAGGAACAGCTGCGCCGCGGACACCGCGGCATCTCGCGCATGGATTGAGGGCACACGGCGCCCCGAATGGCAACTGTTCGGGATCTGGTACGGACGCCCTAGACCTCCGGCTCGATCTCCTCGTCGGGATCCAGGAACGGATGGGGCTGAGGCCCGGGGACGATGTCGGCGATGTCGGGATCGACGCCGTCGGCGGTCACCCGCGGCTGCCGGTGCCGGGCTTCCTGACGCCGGGCGGCCTTCTCCATGCGCCGTTCCTGAAGTGCCTTTTCTCGTGCGCGCTTGGCCTGACTTGGCCGTGATCGATTGCCCATTGTCTGAATTGTAACCTGAACGACGCGTCAGCTGTGGCCGCCGCCCGCGGCGAGGGATTATGCTGCGCCCCGGGACGCATCCGGAGGTCTGATGTCGCCGCTGACGGCCGCTCGCGTGCAGATGGAGCTGTCGCTCGGATTCCACATGCTGTTCGCGGCCGTGGGCATGGCGATGCCGGTGATGATGATCATCGCCGAGCGGCGCTGGATGCGGTATCGCGATGCCGATGCCCTGGGACTGGCCCGCACCTGGGCGCGGCTCACCGCCGTCGTGTTCGCCATCGGCGCGGTCTCCGGGACCGCGCTGTCGTTCGAGCTCGGTCTGCTCTGGCCTCGATTCATGGCGTTCGCCGGCCCGCTCGTCGGCCCCGCGTTCGCACTCGAGGGCTTCGCGTTCTTCGTCGAGGCCATTTTCCTCGGCCTGTATCTGTACGGGTGGAACCGGCTCTCGCCGATGGCGCACTGGCTGTCCGGATGGGCCGTCGCGATCAGCGGAGGCCTCTCCGGCGTGATCGTGCTGGCGACGAACGCCTGGATGCAGCAGCCTGGCGGCTTCACCCTCGGCGCGGCCGACATGCCCGCCAGCATCGATCCGTGGGCGGTCCTGATCAATCCCGCCTGGCCGGGTCTCGCACTGCACTCCACACTGTCGACCTACCAGGCCGTCGGATTCGCCGCCGCCGGCGCCTTCGCGTGGTTCCTCCGGCGCGGCGGCTCCCGGCGGGCGGAGTTGGGCATCGCCATCGCGCTGGCCGTCGGCGGCTCCGCCGCGATCATCCAGCCGATTTCGGGTGACCTCCTGGCGAAGCGCCTGCACCGGCACCAGCCCGTGAAGCTGGCCGCGATGGAGGGCCAGTTCGTGACCGAGCGGCGCGCGCCGCTGCGCGTCGGCGGGCTGCCGGATGAGCAGACGCAGACGACGCCGTACGCGATCGAGATCCCGGGGCTGCTCAGCTTTCTGGCGGCGAACGACTTCGACGCCGAAGTGATCGGACTGGATCGGATTCCGCGCGACGAGTGGCCGCCGGTCCTGATCACCCACGTCGCCTTCCAGATCATGGTCGCCTGCGGCATCGTCATGCTCGTCGTCGCCGTGTGGTACGGCGCGACGCGCTGGCGGTACCGCACCATCGGTTTTGCGCATCCCGGTGGACGATGGCTGCTGCTGGCGCTGGTGGTGTGTGCGCCGCTCGGCTACATCGCGCTGCAGGCCGGCTGGGTCGTCACCGAGGTCGGCCGTCAACCGTGGGTCATCTACCGGGTCATGCGGACCGCCGACGCGGTGACGCCCGAACCGCACGTCGCCGGTTCGCTCGCGCTCTTCACCCTGCTCTACGCCGCGTTGCTCGTGATTCTCGCCGTGTTCCTGCGCCGGCTCGCCCGCGGCGACCAGGAGGGAGCGGAGGCCCGCTGATGGATTACGCGGTGCTGATCGCGGCGGTGATGTTCGTCGCGATGACGGCGTACGCGTTGCTGGCGGGCGCCGACTTCGGCGCGGGCTTGTGGGACCTGTTCAGCACCGGTCCGCGGCGCCACGAGCAGCGCGAGCGGATTGCCGAAGCCATCGGTCCGGTGTGGGAGGCCAACCACGTCTGGTTGATCTTCGTCATCGTCCTGCTCTTCACCTGCTTCCCCCGCGCCTACGCGGCGGCCAGCATCGCGCTGTTCTGGCCGCTGCATCTCGTCCTCGGCGGCATCGTCCTGCGCGGCGCCGCGTTCGTGTTCCGCGCCTACGGCGTCACCGGTGCGTCGTACCAGGCGACATGGGGCCACGTGTTCGGGTCGGCGAGCATCGCGACGCCCGTCCTGCTCGGCATGTGTCTCGGCGCGGTCTCGACGGGACGGATCCGGATCGCCGGAGAGACGGTGCACGCGCCCGTCGCCGTCTGGGTGTCGGCGTTCCCGCTGGCCGTGGGTCTGCTGACGCTGCTGCTCTTCGCCTATCTCGCGGCGATCTTCCTGGCGTGGGAATCGGCGGGCGCCGTGCGCGACGACTTCCGCCGGCGCGCGGTGGTGGCGTGGGTGGCCGCCGGCGTGTTGTCGCTCGGCACGCTCTGGCTGGCGCGCGCCGAGGCGCCGCGGCTGTGGGACGGGCTGAACTCGATGCCCGCCGTGCTCCTGGTCGCGCTCGGCATCGTCCTGGCGCCGATCTCGCTCCTGGCGCTCTGGCGCGCGCACTTTCCCGCCGCCCGCATCCTGGCCGGAATGCAGGTGACGGCGCTGCTCGGCGGCTGGGCCGCGGCGCAGTGGCCGTACTTGATCTATCCGGACTTGACCATCACCGCCGCCGCGGCACCGGAGCCGACGCTGCGCTTCGTGGCGTGGGCGCTGCCGTTCGGAGCGGTGGTGCTGGTACCGTCGTTGTGGTATCTGTTCGCGGTGTTCAAGGGGCGGAACCCGGCGCACGTCGCGGAGCGGGCGGGGTGAGCTCTCAGGGAGAGCGCCAGCGCGACGCCGGATTGTCAGTGCGGCTCGACGATCTGCGCCGCGATCTCCGCCATGCCGTCCGGATGCTGGCACGAACGCCGGTCTTCACGGCCGCCGCCATTCTGACGCTCGCCCTTGGCACCGGCGGAACGACCGCCGTCTTCAGCCTGATCGACGCCGTTCTGCTCCAGCCTCTGCCGTTTCCGGCCTCCGATCGTCTCGTGATGATCTACGAGGACCGGGCGCCGTCCGGGTTCCCGCGCTCGGATCTCACCCCGGTCACCTACGACGCCTGGTCGCGCCTCAACGACGTCTTCGAATCGACCGCCGCCGTCACCCATTTCGGCGCGGTCATCGACAACGGGGAGCCGTTGCGCGTCAGCGGACGCCGTGCGACGAGCTCGCTCTTCGAGGTTCTCGGCGCACGGGCCCTCGCCGGCCGCGTTCTGCTGCCGGAAGACGACCGTCCGGGCACCAGGGTCGTCGTTCTCGCGTTCGGACTCTGGCAGAACGGCTTCGGAGGGGATCCGGGCGTCGTCGGGCGCACGATCAGCATCAACAACGAGCCATACCTCGTCGTCGGGGTGCTGCCGGAAACCTTCCAGTTCTTCGAACCCTACGTGGGGCTCTGGGTACCTGCGGGATTCACGGGCGAGGAGCTGAGGGACACCAGCTACCACCTGACCATGGTCGGGCGGACGAGGCCGGGAGTCGGCGAGGCGCGCGTCCGCGCGAACCTGGACGCGATCGGCGTCCGGATCCGTCCGCTCCTTCCGGCAGATCGCGAGGCGCCGCGTGCGGTGATCGTGCCGCTGAAGGACGTCCTGTCGGGCGACGCGCGCGGGCCGCTGTTCCTCCTGATGGCCGCGGTCGGCATCGTGCTGCTCATCACCTGTGCCAACGTCGCGAGCCTGCTCCTCGCGCGGGCGGCCACTCGCGGCCCCGAGATCGCGCTGCGCGGCGCCCTTGGGGCGTCCCGCGGCCGCATCGTCCGCCAGCTGCTGACGGAGAGCCTTCTGCTCGCTGCGGCCGGATTCGTGCTCGGCATGCTGCTGGCGCGCTGGTCGTTCGTGTTCCTGAAACAGCTCGTGCCGCCGGGGATGACCAGATTCGCGGAGCCGGAGTTGAGCGTGACCACGTTCGCGGTGGCCGCACTCGTCGCGCTCGGCACCGGACTGCTCTTCGGCCTGGCGCCGGCGCTGGCGGCCGCCCGCCGCAGTCTGATCGACGGGCTGAAGACCGGTGGCCGTGGCAATCCGGCGTCGCAACGCAGCCGCGGTGCTCTCGTCGTTGCGGAAGTGGCGCTGACGCTCGCTCTCCTCGTGGCCGCCGGGCTGCTGCTTCAGAGCTTCTACCGCGTGCGCTACGCGGACCTCGGTGTTCGTCCCGATGGCCTGCTGACTCTGCGCACCAGCCTGCCACTGGATCGGTACGCGGAGCACTCCCGACGCGTGGCGTTCTTCGACCGCGTGCTCGCCGGCGTGGAGCGTCTGCCGGGAGTCGTGGCTGCAGGCTACACGACGTCCGTGCCGCTCGAGTGGAAGGGCGCCACGAGCGCAGTCACCCTCGAAGGCGTCGCGCCGATGGCGGGTGTGACGCACGATGCGAACCATCGGCAGGTCAGCACGGGGTACCTGCAGGCCATCGGCACGCCGCTGATCTCCGGACGTCATTTCGACGACCGCGACAGCGAACGGTCACAGCGCGTGGTCATCATCAACGAGATGATGGCCCGCCGCTTCTGGCCCGGCGTCGATCCACTCGGGAAGCGCCTCGCCCTCGACGCCGACATGCGACCCGATCGCTGGCGCACCATCGTCGGCATCGTCGGCGACGTCAGGCAGATGGGGCTCGACACGCCGCCCCGCCCCGAGCTGTACATCCCCTACCGGCAGATCGAGGCACGACCCTGGTTCAGCCCCCGCGATCTGGTCGTACGGACCGCGAACGACCCGATACGGCTTGCCGGTGCCGTGACGCGTGCCGTGCACGACGTCGACTCCACGATTGCGGTCTCGAACGTCAGGACGCTCGATGAGGTGCTCGACGAGGATGTCGCCTCGCGCCGTGTCGGGACGACGCTGCTGACCGCGTTTGCGGCGTTCGCGTTGTTGCTCGCCGTGGTCGGCATCTACGGCGTCACGGCCTGGTTCGTGGCGCAACACGTACCGGAGCTGGGCGTGCGCATCGCACTCGGCGCCAGCGCCCGGGACATCGTCGGACTCGTCGTCTGGAAAGGTCTGAAGCTGGCGCTGGCCGGGATTGCGATCGGTGCGGCCGCGGCAGCCGTCGTCACGCGACTGATGTCAGGCCTGCTCTTCGGCGTGTCGACCGTCGATCCGGCGACGTTCGCCGCCGGTGCGGTGCTCGTACTCGGACTGGCGCTCCTCGCCAGCTATCTGCCGGCCCGTCGCGCGAGCGGGGTCGATCCGATCAGGGCCCTTCGGGCGGACTAAGCGAGGGGGCTGCCGCAGTTTCTTCCCGGATCAACACGAGTCGTATTCTCAACTCCATCTCCCCCCCGCAGCCCGCCGGGAGGGACTAGCCTCGGGCGACGAAGGCGACCAAACCTATCGCGAAGGTTGGCTTCCGCTCGGGCAAGAGCATGTCAGCAACAATCCGGCGTCAACCGCGCAAGCGGCGCAGGGCTCGTGGGCAGGACACAAACGCAGGCACTCTGTCCCTGTTGCGAGGACTCCGTGCCCGAGGCATTCGGTGCGATTTCGCTTGACAGGTTTCGCGAGGTGACCCTGAGGCTCGTCCTGGATGGCGACCAGGTGCCGGCGTGCACTTTTCTGGGGCCTGCTTGCGCCGCGATCGTCGTGCTGATGGCGATCGACGTCATCCGCGCATTCGATCGTGCGACGTCGTCCCTTCAAAGGAGCCGGAAAGGCGCATGGTATAGAACGACATGGCACTCACGATCCCGCCGTTCAACTCCCTTTCGGATTCCGAGCTCCTTGCGACAGTGCGCCGGCTGGTGACAGACGAGCGCATGGCAACCGCTACGTTGATCGCGTCGCTGGCGGAGCTCGACGGGCGGCGGCTGTATCTCGGCGAAGGCTGCTCGTCCCTCTTCACGTACTGCACAGGCGTGCTGCATCTCTCCGAGCACGCGGCATACGCGCGCATCGAAGCCGCACGCGTGGCGCGGCGCTTTCCCGTCGTGCTCGAGCGACTTGCTGAGGGAGCTGTCACGCTGACAGCCGTCGGCCTGCTGGCCCCGCATCTGACGCCAGACAATCACCAGGCGCTGCTGGAAGCCGCGCGCCACAAGAGCAAACGTGAGGTGCAGGAGCTCGTCGCGAGGATTCGTCCGAAGGCGGATGTGCCCGCCACGGTTCGCAAGCTGCCGGTGCCTGTGTCAACGTGCACGGCTGCTGCGCCCCGCGGCGACGGCCTCATGCCCCGCGCCGAACGCGTCGACGAGTCCGGCTGCGTCAACGTCTCCTGCTCCGCGTCAACCGCCGAGTCCGTCGATACAGCCGCTCTCCCCGGCGCGCTACAAGGTTCAGTTCACCCTGAATGACGAGGGGCTTTCATTGCTGCACCGGGCACAGGCACTGATGCGGCATCGCGTCCCCAACGGTGATGTGGCGGTCCTCATGACCGAAGCGCTGAAGTTGCTGGTGGATCAGCTCGAGCGAACGAAACTGGGCGCGACGTCGCCGCCGCACGCCAAACAGCGGCCGTGCGGGCCGCGCTCGCGCACGGTCCCGGCAGCCGTGCGGCGCGCGGTGTGGACCCGAGACGAAGGGCGCTGTGCATTCGAGGGAACTCAGGGTCGGTGCACCGAGACGTCGTTCCTGGAGTTCCATCACGTGCGGCCATGCGCGGATGGCGGAGAAGCCGTCGTCGAGAACATCGAATTGCGCTGCCGGGCACACAATCAGTACGAGGCCGAGCGACACTTCGGCGGTAGCCTTCCCTGGACGGCCCGCGAACTCTCAGAGGGTCTGGAGGGATGGAACTCGGTCCGGACCGAGTTCCGGCGGGGCCTGTCTGGCCGGGACACGCCACACGCTTCGTCGGGCGGGGCATCGTTCTCGCGCCGTCCGGCTCCTGCCGCTGTGGCACGCGCACTCCCACGCTGACTCTGGCCGGAGTTCAGGTGAACGGCGCCGCGCGATTGGGCTGTAGTGCTGATGCCGTAGTTGTAGTATTCGTTCGCGCTGTTCACAGGGCGGACTGAATGAATCTGGCACTGTTCGACTTCGATGGCACGATCACGACGGCAGACACGTTCACGAACTTCCTGCGCTTCGCTGTTCGCCGCCACCGACTCGTTGTGGGAGCGCTTCCGCTCGCTCCGGTGGTCTGCTGCTATCGGCTCGGGCTGATTGGCGCACATCGGGCCAGGCCCATCGCTTTCAGGGTTGGGTTCCGAGGCGAGCCCGTTGATGCGATTCGACGTGCTGGTCGCCGATACGCAGCGGAAGTGCTTCCGGGTGTCATTCGCAACCAGGCCCTCGAGCGCATCGAGTGGCACCAGCGCCAGGGCGATACCGTCGTCATCGTCTCTGCCTCTCTCGACGCATACTTGCAACCGTGGTGCGACAGCATCGGCGTGGAACTCATCTGCACGGAACTCGAGGAACGTGATGGCAGGCTCACCGGCCGGTACCGTCACGGGGATTGTTCCGGGCCGGCAAAGGTGCGCAGCATCCTCGAACGCTACGACGTGAGCCGCTATCCGCTCGTCTACGCGTACGGCGACACGAGCGACGATCGCGAGATGCTGGAGCTGGCGCATCGCAAGTTCTATCGATGGCGCGAGATCCAGGAGTGGTCAGAAGCGGTCGCATCGGGGGTGGCACATCCCGGCAGGGCGAGCTAGCGGAGGCCGCGCGCGACTGTCATCCACGAGCAGACATCAGATGGGCGCACGGCACCGGGCCGTGCATCGGACCGGTCCATGACGAGCGGCGGCCCTTCGCTGGCTGAGCTGAAGAGCCCCACGTCCGCTTGACACCTGTCAGAGATGGTGTTAGTTTTATCGCAGACCTGTTACAAAAATAACATGAGCACTCGACCCGTGCACGCCGCGCTCACCCGGCGCGAGCGGCAGATCATGGATGTGCTGTACCGGCTCGGCCGGGCGACGGCCGGCGAGATCCTGGAGCGGCTGCCGGATACGCCCAGCTACTCGACCGTGCGCACGCAGCTGCGCGTGCTCGAAGAGAAGGGGCACGTGCGGCACGAGGAGCAGGGGCTCCGGTACGTCTACATGCCGACGGTGCCGAGGCACACGGCCCGCCGGTCGGCGCTGAAGCACCTCGTGGACACGTTCTTCGACGGCTCGGGCGCCAAGGTCGTCGCGGCGCTGCTCGGCGGCGAGGCGTCGCGCCTGTCGGACGAGGAGCTCGAGCGCATCGCGCAGCTCGTCCAGAGCGCCAGGAAGGAATCGCGATGATGCTCGTTGCAGCGGAACTGGCGATCAAGTGCTCCGCGATTGTCCTGGCAGGACTGGCGGCGCGCGCGCTCCTGCGTCGCCGATCCGCGGCGCTGCGCCATCGGGTGCTCGCCGCCGCGGTCGTCGTCGCGATGGCCGCAGTGCCGCTGAGCGGGATCCTGCCGGCGTGGGAGATCGGCCCGGCATCGCCGGATGGCGCTGCGGCGACAGAAGCGGTCAGCCTGGACGCAAGTCCTTCCGGCGCAGCCCACGTCGCAACAGTCACGCCTCTCCCCGGCGACGTCGCTCCTGAATCGGACGGCGCCGGACGCCTCCTTGCCGCGGCCTTCATCGGGTGGGCCGGCGGCGCGGCCCTCGCGTTCGCGCTGATCGCGATCGCGTTCGCCCGCCTCGCGCGGGTGACGTGGACGGCGGACCGGCTGCGCGACGGCCGCTGGATGCGGATTGCCGGTGAAGCGGCCGCAGCCTGTGGCGTGACGCGCAGGGTGACGCTCCTCCAGACCGACACACCCGACGTGCTCGGGACGTGGGGCTGGCTCCGGCCTCGCATCCTGCTGCCCGCCGGTGCGTCCGACTGGCCGGACGATCGCGTCCGCGTCGTGCTGTGCCACGAGCTCGCACACATCCGGCGGGGCGATTGGGCCCTGCAGATCGGCGCGGAGCTGCTGCGGGCGCTGTGGTGGTGCAACCCGCTCTTCTGGATCGCCTGCACGCGACTGCGGCGCGACAGCGAACAGGCCTGTGACGATGCGGTGCTGAGGGCAGGGATAGCGCCGCGCGATTACGCCGCTCACCTGCTCGATCTCGCCCGGGACGCCCGGGTCTCATCCCCGATGTGGATGTCCGCCCTGCCGATGGCGCGCGCGTCGACGCTCGAAAGGAGAATTGTCGCCATGCTGAATCCCGACGTGAATCGACAGCCGCCGTCCCCGCGCGCCGGCTGGGTGGCCGTGACCGCCCTGCTGGCGCTCGCGCTGCCGATCGTCGCCGCCCGGACAACGGCACAGACGGCACGCCCGCTGACCGGTTCCGTGTACGACGTGAGCGGCGCGGTGCTCCCCGAAGTGGCGCTGACGCTCGAGGACACGAAGGGGCTGAAGCTGGAGACCACGAGCGACGCCTCCGGCCGGTTCGAGTTCCCGCCCGTCGAGCCCGGCCGCTACGTCCTGCAGGCCGGCATCGCCGGCTTCCGGCCGCTCCGCTACGAGCTGGACCTGAAAGTGGATCGCGACTGGAAGCGCGCCGTCACGCTGCAGGTCGGCGAGGTCAAGGAGTCCATCGTCATCAGCGCGTCCCGACCAGCCGAACCGCGCGCGGTGGCGCCGATCCAGGCACCAACTCCGGTGCGCGTGGGCGGCAACCTGCGCCCGCCGCGAAAGTTGCGCGACGTGAAGCCCGTCTATCCGGACGCCATGCGCGAGGCCGGCATCGAAGGGCTGGTGCTGCTGGAGGCCACGATTGCCGGGGATGGCAGCGTGCGCGCCGTGCGGGTGCTCAGCTCACAGGCGCATCCGGACCTGGCCGTCGCAGCGGTGGATGCCGTGCGCCAGTGGCAGTTCGAGCCCACGCTGCTGAACGGCACCCCCGTCGACGTCACGATGGCGGTGACGCTGGAATTCAAGCTGGAGTGAGGGCGCCGGGAAGCAGGGGCCGGCAGGTGGCGTCACCCGTCGGCCCCTTGGTCGAGTGATGGGCAGAGCCGGGGAATGGCCGAGGGCCTTCAGTGGCAAGGTTGGCCCGTGGGATCGATCGCGTGGCCGGAACTGGTGATTGTCCTCCTCATCGGGTTGGTCCAGGTGTCGCTGATCGTGCTGATCGCATTGGTCCCGGCGTGGGTGATCGTGAGATTGCGACGGCGCTGATGGGCGATGGCAGCAGACTGGCGCGCCGTTGTGTCCTGCGGCCCCGGTAGTGTAGGATCGAAAGTCTGTCGGGGCGTGGCTCAGCCTGGTAGAGCACTCGGTTCGGGACCGAGGGGTCGGAGGTTCAAATCCTCTCGCCCCGACCAAATCAAATCCCGCAAGGCCCAGCAAAACGCTGGGCTTTTCTGCGTACGCACGCCTGATCTGATCCGTTCCTGCTACTCCGTCCTGAGTGAGACCGCCGGATC
>CAYUPN010000027.1:0-45561 GCA_964446605.1 uncultured Bifidobacteriaceae bacterium
CGGCGGGACCTGATCCGACCTGATCCGACCTGATCCGACCTGATCCGACCTGATCAGACCTGATCAGACCCGATCCGACCCGATCCGACCTGATCAGACCTGATCAGACCTGATGGAGTCCTGTTCCGTTCCTGCACACCTGCCGATACGGCAATCGTGCCGAACCTGGCTCACGCCGGCAGCCCGGACGCCGGAATCGAGGCGCGGTTCCAGACGCTCGTCCAGTCGCCGCTCCGCGCGGGGCTGCTGCGCTGGTTCGCGGCCCGCCCGGACGAGGGCTTCGACATCGAGTCGCTGATGGCAGCCTTCGGCCGCATGCGCCTCGACGTCGCCAACTGCGTCCGCGAGCTCGTCGACTTCGGGCTGGTCCGCCGCACGGCGGGCGATCCGTCGCGCCACGTCTTCTCGCCCCCGGCTCACCCCGTCGTCGCCCGCCTGCTGCGCGATTTTCTCGACCGCCGCGCGGCCGCGTCCACCGAAGACCAGTCGCCGTCGGTCCAGCGGTTCCGCGAAATGATCGGCCGCGACGAGAAGATGCTCGTCGTCTTCGAGTGGGTGCGGACGGCGGCCAAGTCGGACATCTCGGTCCTCATCCTCGGACCGACCGGATCGGGCAAGGAAGTCGTCGCCCGGATGATTCACGAGCTGTCGCGCCGCGCCGCCGCGCGCTTCCAGGCGGTCAACTGCGCGGCGCTGCCGGACACGCTGTTCGAGTCGGAGATCTTCGGCTACGAGAAGGGTGCGTTCACCGGCGCGCACGACCGCAAGCCCGGCAGGCTGGAGCTGGCCGAGGGGGGCACGCTCTTCCTCGACGAGATCGGCGACCTGTCGATCGTCGCGCAGGCGAAGCTGCTGCGCGTGCTGGAGGACCGCCGCTTCGAGCGGCTCGGTGGCAGCCGGTCGATCGAGGTCGACTTCCGGCTGATCTCGGCCACGAACCGGCCGCTCGACCTGTTCGTGCGCGACGAGCGCTTCCGCGAGGATCTGTTCTATCGCGTCAACGCGTTCGCGATCCGGCTGCCGTCGCTGCGCGAACGCCCGGCCGACATCCCCGTGCTCGCCCAGCGCTTCCTGGAGCGGTACTGCATCTCGGCGGGCCTGCCGCTCGACGCCCGGCGCTTCGGGCGGGACGCGATCGATCTGCTGGTCGCGTATCCGTGGCCCGGCAACATCCGCGAGCTCGAGAGCACGGTGTCGCGCGCGGCGCTCTCCGCGCCCGGACCGGCCATCCGTGCGCAGGACATCGAGTTCCTGCACGCGATGTCGCCGGCAGCGACATCCGGCGACCGCCTGCCGACGCTGGCCGAGGCCGAGCGCGCGCACGTCCAGCGCGTCCTCGAGACGGTGCGCTGGAACAAAAAAGAGGCAGCCCGGATTCTGGATGTCAGCCGCGGCACGCTCTATCGCAAGATCGCGCAATACCGGCTCACGCCGCCAACCGCCCCGTCTTCCGCCGCGTAGCCCTCTCCCCCACGGCTGACGATTCGGTGATCGCGTGTCGCGTCCCGGCACACGGATCGGCCGCGGATTCACGAGCGACTTGTCAGAGTTGTCACCTTGATCACAGACTTGTGTGCCGGTCCGGGACAGACATCCGTCGGCGCGGCAACCCGCGCGGACGGCCCACCGGCGGCTCACTTCCGAGCCAACCTCAACGGCACCAGATACTTGGACGGACGGCACCGTTGGCCGGCCACATTGGCAGTGGCATTGCTTCGGCAGAAGCGTTGACAGTGCCGGCAGCCGTATCGCCGCAACGCTCATGAGCCTCGCGCTATCGGGAAACATCAGGGTCCGTTCGGAAGACGAGGACCGTCCGTCCGCGCCGCGCGCCTTTTCGGAGCTCCCGCTCCCGGCGCGCGTGTTCGCCATCGCGGTCTACCTGGCCGGCGTCGGGGCGCTCCTGCTCCAGACGAACCCCGCCGAGTTCACGAGCTACGGGCTGTTCGCGATTCTCCTCGCCGGCGCGGCCCTCTCGGCCCTCTTCCGCGTCCACCAGCCGCTCTCGTCGCACGGCGCGACGATGTCCCCGTCGTTCGCGTTCGAGTTCGCGTCGCTGCTGCTGCTCGGACCGGGACCGACGGTGCTCGTCGCGGCGGTCGCGGCCTGGGTGCAGTGCACCGTCAACGTCCCCGAACGCAACCCGATCCACCGGACCCTGTTCAGCATGGCGGCCGCGGCGCTGACGGCGAAGACGTCCGGGCTCGTGCTGTTCGGACTCGGCGGCATGCTGGCCTTCGACGCGCCCGGGCTCGCGGGACTCGAGCAGCCGATCCTCGGCGCGGCGGTCACCTACTTCGTCCTGGACACGCTGCTCGTGTCGAGCGCCATCGCGCTCGAGTCGAACCAGCCGCTTCCGAAGATCTGGAACGAGCATGCCGTCTGGAGCGCGCTCTCCTACATCGTCGGCGCCGCGGCCGCCTCGACGGCCGCCGTCGTGATGACGGGGGAGCAGGCGTGGCTCACGCCGCTGCTGCTCGGACCGGTGTACCTCACGTTCCGCACGTATCGCGTCTACGCCGAGCGGCTCGAAGAGGAGCGCCGCCGGGCGAACGAGATCTCGAACGTCCATATCGCGACCATCGAGGCCCTGGCGCTCGCCATCGACGCCAAGGACATGGCCGCGACGTCGCGCATCCGGCGGGTGCAGGTGCACGCGGTCGGCGTCGCGCGTGCGATGGGGCTGCCGCCCGCCGAGGTCCAGGCGGTACGAACCGCCGCGCTGCTGCACGACATCGGCAAGCTCGCGGTGCCGGAGCACATCCTGTCGAAGCCGGGTCCCCTGACCGCCGAGGAGTTCGAGCGGATGCGGACGCATCCCACGGTGGGGGCCGAGATCGTCGCCGGCGTGCCGTTCCCGTATCCCGTCTCGCCGATCGTCGCCGGCCACCACGAACGCTGGGACGGCAAGGGCTACCCGGCGGGCCTCAAGGGGAACGACATCCCGATCGGCGCGCGCATCCTGGCCGTCGTGGACCGCTTCGACGCGCTGACGTCGAACCGGCCGTCACACCGCGCGCTGTCGGAGGCGGACGCGATCGACGAGCTGCAGCGCGAGGCGGGCCAGGCGTTCGACCCCTACGTGGTCGACGTGTTCGTCGAGCGCCTGCCCGAGCTGGAGGCCGAGGCGCAGCGCCTGCAGACCGGACCGCAGCGCCAGCTCTCGTTCGCGCCGCAGGCCACGACGCCGCACACGGTGCTGCAGCTCCACGGCGCCCCGGCCGAGCCGCAGCCGTCGCCGACGACGCAACGCGTCTACCAGGACATCGCGCTGGCCCACCGCGAGATTTACGCGCTCTACGAGATCGCGCAGTCGATGAGCACCAGCCTGAGCGTGCCCGACACGATGGCGCTGATCTCGTCGAAGCTGACGAACCTGATCCCGTTCTCGTCGTGCGCGCTGTTCCTGCACGACGAAACCGGCGACTCGCTGCGCTGCCGCTTCGCGACCGGCGTGGATGCCGAGCTGCTCCAGACGCTCGCCGTGAAGAACGGGCAGGGGCTGGTCGGCTGGGTCGGGCGCAACCAGCGCCCGCTCGTCAACGCGCGCCCGAGCGCCGACTTCGAAGCCGGCGGCGTGCAGACCGCCACGACGCTGCAGTCGGCGCTCGTCTGCCCGCTCGTGCTGGATGGAAAGCTGATAGGCGCGATTGCCGTCTACGATGTCGAGCCGGGCCGGTACACGGATGATCACCGCCGGCTGCTCGACCGCATCGCCGAACAGGCGGCCGGCGTCGTCAACAACTCGATCGTCTTCGAGCAGACGAAGCGCGACTCGCTCACGGACCCGCTGACCGGTCTGCCCAACACGCGGTTCATGTTCGTGCACCTCACGCGCGAGCTGGCGCGCGCCGAGCGCCTGAAGAGCGAGGTCTCCCTCCTGGTGATGGACCTCGACAATTTCAAGGACATCAACGACATGCACGGGCACCACATCGGCGACAAGGCGTTGCGCGAGGTGGCCCGCGTGCTGCGCAACGGCATCCGCCCGTACGACATCTGCGTGCGCTACGCCGGCGACGAGTTCGTCGTCGTGCTCTCGGGCTGCGGCGCCGAGGAGGCGGAGCAGAAGAAGCTCGAACTGCAGCAGGCGATCGCGGAGATCCCGTTCGAGGTGCGGCCCGGACGCTTCGTGCAGCTGGGCAGCTCGTTCGGCTTCGCGGTGTTCCCGCACGACGGCGAGGCGTACGAGACGCTGCTGGCGACCGCCGACAAGCGCATGTATCAGGACAAGGCGCAGCGCAAGGCGCGCCAGTCGGGCCAGGCGGAGCCGACCGCGGAAGGCAAGCGCCAGTCGGTGTTTGCTAAGATCCCGTCCCAGCCTTCGGTGAACCGGCCCCACTGACCGGCGAGACCGGCAGCATCACGCCGCCGTGGGCACCACGGCTCATGCTGACGGCCGTCATCGATCACGTCCATCCCGAGACCCCGCGCAGTCTGCTGGTGCGCGTGGCTGTCGAGTCGCCGTTCGACTTCGCCGCCGGCCAGGCGGCGCTCATCGGCGAACGCGGCCGCGACGAGCGGCGTCCGTACTCCATCGCCGTCGGCCCGCGCGAAGCCGCATCCAGCGGCCGGCTCGAGTTCCTCGTCGGGCTCGGCCCGGACGGCACGCCGGGCAGCCATCTGCCCTCGCCGTCACCGGGCACCGTCGTCGAGATCGAGGGGCCGATCGGCAGCTTCCGCTTTCCGGACGGGGCGTCGGGGCATCCGCTGCTCTTCGTCGCCGGCGGCACCGGGATCGCGCCGCTGCGCGCGATGCTGCAGGACGTTCTGGCTTCCGCCCATGACGTTCCGATGAGCCTGCTCTACAGCGCGCGCACGCCCGAGGAGTTCGCCTTCGATCGCGAGCTCGCGGCGCTGGCCGCGGAGGGGCGGCTGCGCTACCTGCGGACGGTCACGCGCCACGCGGAACCCGCCTGGCCGGGTGAGCGGGGGCGCATCGCGCGGCGGCAGCTGGAGGCCGCGCTCCCCGGCGACGACGCGATGTGTTTCGTATGCGGGCCCGAATCGCTCGTGCACGAAGTGCCGCGCATGCTGCGCCAGCTCGGAGTCGCGCCGGAAAGGATTCGCGTGGAGGAATGGAAGAGGTGACGCGGTAGCGGGCGGCAGGCAGCTGGCAGCTCGCAGTCCGGGTCGACACCGCGCCGTATCGCTCAAGGCAGTCGCTGCCAGCTGCCGGCTGCCGGCTGCCGGCTACATGCCCGTGATCGAATAGCCGCCGTCCACCATCAGCACCTCGCCGGTGACGCCACGGCCGGCCGGACCGAGGAGAAACGCGGCCGCGTCGGCGACCTCGGCGGCTTCCGTGTTCCGGCGCAGCGGCGCGCGGTCCCGGTAGACCTGGAGAATGCTCGAGAAGCCGCCGATGCCGGACGCGGCCAGCGTCTTGATCGGGCCGGCCGAGATCGCGTTCACGCGGATGCTCTGCGGACCGAGCTCCGCCGCCAGATAACGGACCGAGGCCTCGAGCGCCGCCTTGGCGACCCCCATCACGTTGTAGTTCGGAAACGTCCGCTCGCTGCCGAGATACGTCAGCGTCAGGATGCTGCCGCCCCCGCGCTGCTCGAGCAGCGGCGCCGTCGCGCGCGCCAGGGCAACGAGCGAGTACGCGCTGATGTCCAGCGTGTGGGCGAACCCCGCGCGCGACGTCTCCAGGAACGGCCGCGTGATCTCGTCGCGCGGTGCGAAGGCGGCGCCGTGCACGACGAAGTCGAGCCCGCCGAACTCGCGCGCGCAGGCGTCGGCCACCGCCGCTATCTGTCCGTCGTCGGTGACGTCGAGCGGCAGAAGCAGGGGATCCGTCAGCTCCGCCGAGAGCTCTCTCACGTTCTCTTCGAGCCGCTCACCCTGAAAGGTCACCGCCAGCCGCGCGCCCCGCGCGGAAACGGCTCTGGCAATCGCCCAGGCGATGGAGCGCTTGTTGGCGACGCCGACGACGAGGCCGTGTCTGTTCGCGAAATCGGTCATGTCGTGTTCTGCCGGTTCACTGGCCGCGACCGGCCGTACCGCCAGTCGCGCCTCCGGGTCGCGTCGCGCGCGCGGGCAGGTGCCGCTTCGGAAACTTCGCGACGACGGTGAAGTTCGGATCGACGACGTTGGCGACGCGCGTCGTGCCTGCCTGCGAGACGATCTGGTACGCGTCGAAGCGCTCGAACCCGTAGTCCTCGACCAGCCACTCGATCAGCTCGACCTGGGCGATGCGGAACGCGTCGACCAGCGGGCGGGCGCTGCCGGCCACCATGATGTGCTCGGCGTCCTCGATCCGCGGCCAGTCGATCCGGCGTCCCTTGATCACGTCGATCTGCAGCGTGACGTCCATCGTCGTCTCGAGCCCGCTGCCGCAGATCTCGCCGTCGCCCTGCAGCGCGTGCCCGTCGCCGAAGTAGAAGTAGGCGCCGTCGTGGAAGATCGGCAGGTAGACCGTGGCCCCCTCGCGGACGTCGGACGCGTCCATGTTGCCGCCGAAGTTCCCGGGCCAGAGTCCGCCGAAGGCCTCGTCGCCGCGCGGCGCCACCGCGACGCGCCCGAGCATGGGCGTGAGCGGCAGCTCGATCCGCTTCGACGCCGATTGCGGCAGATCGAGGATGCCGACCATGCGCGCGCGATCGATCTGCCAGACGTAGCGGCGCGACGGAATCGGCTCGTTCAGGATCTTCAGGCGGGAGTCGCCGGCGACGGCGCTCAGCGACGGGCCGATCGTCGAAACCGCCGTGTCGCGGTTCGGGCGGACCCTCAGCACGCGGACGACGAGGGTGTCGCCGGTCGTGGCCCCCTCGACGTAGATCGGGCCGACCTCCCCCGGCCAGGGGCCTCCCTGGACGTCGTAGTAGTCGCCCGGATGCGAGAACGTCCGGGACTCCAGCGTCGTGCCCGGCTGGATGCGCAGCACCGGTTCGCGTACGGCGAAGGTCGGCGCACCGGCCGTCGGCTCGTACCGCACCGTGGTCTGCGCCCCGGTGGGCAGCGGGAGGAAGATCAGCAGCCCGAGCGCGGCTGCCGCAGGCATCCGGAGAATCGGACAGGGCATCAGTGTCGAGCGGCGAACGCCGCGAGTGTCAGCGCGAACGCTTCTTGTTGCGTCCGCGGCCGGCCTGCGCACGGCCGAAACCAGGCTGTCCGCTCCGGTTCCATCCATTCGGCTGGCCCCGGCCGGACCCGTGCCGCCTGGCACCGTTGGGCTGGTTGCCGCCGCCATGACCGCGCGCGCCACCTTTCGGACCCCGGCCGGGCTTTCCCGGGCGTTGCAGCGGTGCGCGCAGCGTGAACTCCGGCTCACGGCGCACCGGCGCCTCGTTGCCGAGGCGTGGAAGCGTAGCCCGAATGAGCCGCCGGTGCACGGGCCCGTCGAAATCCTCGTCTCGCGGAGGCGACGCGGCGACGGCCGGCTCGGGCGCCGGTTCCGGCTCCTGAGACGGCGGAGGTGGCTGGTCTTCGTCGCCGGCACGCTCCTGAGGCGTCACCTTGCGAGGCGCTCCCGCGAGCACCTGCTGGTACAGCGCGCCGGTCGTTTCCTTGCGCCGTCGCTGCGGCGGAACTCTCGCGTGCTTGTACTCGTGCTCGGACTCACAGGTGGTGCACCGGGTCTGCCGTATCTCGTCGCCCACCATCGCGACGACGGCGTGATTGGTCACCCGGCGCTCGCGTGGACAGTAGTCGTCCACGACGTCACCGAGGCGAGGCTGGCGCTGCTGCATCAAGCCCCCTGACAGGCTCGTTTTCTCGGAAGGGTCACGTTGGAAGTGGCCACGGGACTATAGCAAACGGGCAACGGCAGAGGCAAGGATTCAGCGCCGGGTGTCGGTCCGATCCAGCCAGGCCTGCAGTTCACCCAGGGAGGCCGCAACGGCGGCCGGCCGCGTGGACTGGGGCGTCTGACGGGCTTCGACCGACGCGCGCGTCGTGATTCGCTCGACGATGTCGGGCCCGAACAGTTCCGAGTACTGCTGCCACTCCGACACGGAGAGAGATGCAAAATCCCGTCCGGCCTCGAGCAGACGGCGGGTCATGAGCCCCACCAGTTCGTGCGCCCGCCGGAAGGGCAGCCCCTTGCCCACGAGGTAGTCTGCCACGTCCGTGGCGAGGAGCAGGCCGGCGGCCGCGCCGGCCGCCCGGTCGCGGTTCAGCACCAGACCTTCCACCACGACCGACACGGACTCCAGCGAGCCGGCCAGCGTGTCCTCGGCGTCGAAGACCGCTTCCTTGTCCTCCTGGAGGTCCTTGTTGTAGCCGCTCGGCAGCCCCTTCATGGTCGTCAGCCAGCCGGCGAGGCGGCCGACCACGCGCCCCGTCTTCCCGCGGACGAGCTCCAGCGGATCGGGGTTCTTCTTCTGCGGCATCATGCTGCTGCCGGTCGACGCCGCATCGGACAGCTCGAAGAAGCCCGCCTCCTCGCCGGCGAACACGATGATGTCCTCGGCGATCCGGCTGAGATGCACCATCGCGAGCGACGCGGCGTGGAGGAACGCGCTGACGAAATCGCGGTCCGACGAGGCGTCGATGCTGTTGGCGACGACGCGCGAGAAACCCAGGCGGGAGGCGAGCTGCGCGGTGTCGACCGCGTAGTTCGTGCCGGCGACCGCGCCCGACCCGAGCGGCAGCGCGTCGGCCTCCGCGGCGGCGGCGGCGAGCCGGTCGTGATCCCGCCGCAGCGCCGCCGCGTGCGCGAGCAGGAAATGCGCGACGAGCACGGGCTGCGCGCGGCGCAGATGCGTATAGGCCGGCATGCACGCGTCGCCGGCGGCGGTTGCCCGGGACGCGAGCGCGCGCAGCAGCCGCCGGAGCGCCGCCTGCAGCACCGGGATGCGACGGCGCAGGTAGAGGCGGAGGTCGAGCGATACCTGTTCGTTGCGCGACCGGCCGGTATGCAGCCGCCGGCCGGCATCGCCAATCCGCTCGACGAGCTGCCGCTCGACGAACGAGTGGACGTCCTCGTCCGGGCCCGACACCCACGCAGGGTCGGCGAGCCCGCGCTCGGCGATTTCGCGCAGCGCGCCGGCGATCGCGTCGGCATCGGCCTGCGTGAGCACGCCGGCCGCCGCGAGCGCCTCGGCCCACGCCAGGCTGCCGGCGACGTCGTCTTCGAACAGACGGCGGTCGAAGCGGAAGGAGGCGCCGAATTCGAAGACGGCGGCGTTCGGCTCGGTGTCGAAGCGGCCGGACCAGAGCGTGCTCATGAGCGTGAAGTCATCCTGCGTGAACGGGCGCGCCCGGCCTGCCCGCGCAGGCACCGGGGCGCGCGGGTCTGTGTCATGACCGCTGCGGGGCGGCGCAGCCGGCGGGCTCGGCCGCGCTCGCGGCCGGACGGCACGCGATGACGCGGCAGGCTCCCCCGGAGAGCTGGAGGGTGGCCGTGCCGGCGATCGCCGCCGCCGATGCCGTCGTGAAGGCATCGAGCGCGGCGCGTGCCGGCGTGTACCAGTGGCCGTCGCCGAGCAGGCCCGCGTAGACCGGGGCCAGCTGCCGGCGCAGCGAGAGGGACAGCGGATCGAGCGCGGCGGCGGCCAGCGCCTCGACGGCCTCGGCGAGGACGACGGCCGCGGGCAGCTCGACGATCTCCCGCACGGCGGGCGCGCCGCCCGACCGGCGATCGAGGCGGCCGACGCCATGATCGCCCGCGATCGTGCCGACGATCTCGATCAGCTCGTCGAGCGCGAGCGCAATCCCGTTCACCGCGACGGGCACGCCCGCCTCGATCGCGATCTCGACCACCGCCGGATCCGACAGGCGCGCTGCGCGCTCGCGGGTGCGCGTGAAGAGCCGCGCCGGGGCGGCGGTCTCCTCGAACCGGACCGACCGTCCCCAGAGGGTCGCGATTGCTCGCGTGGCGGGTGCGGTCGCCTCCGGCCCGGGGCCGAGGATCGTCAGGTCCGGGGCGAGCGAGCGGACGAGACGCTCCAGCACGAGCGCCTCCGGCCGGTCCAGCGCGTGGCCGATCGTCGCCGTGCCTTCGATGCGGGCGACGTCCACGAGGCGCCGGGCCACTACCGGCAGCGCGAGCGCGAAGGGGCTCACGGGCGGCGACAGCGCCCCCGCGGCGAGCGCCGGGCGGACGACATCGGCAGCCAGCTCGGTCCGCGCGTCGATCACGTGCGCCCGCAGCGCGCCGGCGCCGAGCGCGCGCTCCCGCGCCGCGTCGAGATCGTCGCCGCCGCCCAGGTCCAGCGTCAGGGCGGCAATCGGCCCGGCGCACCGGACGCGATCCCGCAGCGGCGTGTCGGGCGTGGAGGGGTCGAACGCGAAGACCAGGGGCGGTGCGGTCACAGGCGGATCAATCCGTTGAAGCGCCGCTCGAGCGAGCGGGCGCGGCCGGGGTCGCGCGCGATGACCAGGATGGTGTCGTCGCCGGCGAGCGTGCCGACGATCTCGCGCAGCCCGGCGCGATCGATGGCGCTGGCGGCCGCGTGGGCCTGGCCGGGACCGGTGCGGAGCACGACGAGCTGCTGCACACGGTCGACGCCGGTGACGAACTCGGTGATGGCACGGCCGAGGCCCGAGAGGCCGGCACCGTTGGCCGGCGGCGTCCCGGCCGGCTTCTGATACGCGCCGTCTCCCGCGCGCTTGACCAGGCCGAGCTCCTTGATGTCGCGCGAGAGCGTCGCCTGCGTGACGGAGACACCGCGGCCCATGAGGCCGCGCCGCAGCTGCTCCTGGCTGCGGATCGGCTCGCGGTCGAGAAGCTCGAGGATGAGCGTCTGGCGCCTAGTCTTCATGATTATGCAGTCGGACGCATGAATATACAGGATCGGCGCATGCAAGTGCAAGCCGGAGCCACGACGGGGCCTGAATTTCCGGGTTGATCCGCCGGGGCGGCTGTCGTATAGTTATCCACTTTACTGCATACATCTGGACGGGGGCAATGCGAGACGGAGATCGGGTGTCGGTCGGCGTGGCGGGGGCGACGGGGTATGCGGGCCAGGAGCTGATCCGGCTGCTGGCGCGGCACCCGCGGGTCGCGCTCCGCACGGCCATGGGCTCGTCGCGCCAGAAGGAGGGCGGCCGCCGGCTCCCGGCGCTCGCCGGCGTCTGGGACGGCGAGGTCGAGCCGTTCAATCTCGATCGGCTGGCCGGCCATGAGGTCGTATTCCTCGCGCTGCCCGAGGACGCCTCGGCCGACATCGCCCCGCCGCTGCTCGACCGCGGCTGTCGCGTGTTCGACCTCTCCGGCGCGTTCCGGCTCCGCGACGACGGTACCCGCGGCCGCTGGTATCACGCCGTGCAGGCGCTGCCGGACGGCACCGCCTACGGCATGACGGAGCGCACGCGGGAGACACTGCCCGGGGCGCGCCTCGTCGCCTGCGCCGGCTGCTACCCGACGGCCGCGGTCCTCGCGCTCGCGCCGCTCGTCCGCGCGGGCCTCGTGGACGGAGACATCGTCATCGACGCGAAGTCGGGCGTGTCGGGAGCCGGCAAGGCGCCGAGCGAGCGCACCCACTTCTGCGAGGTGGATCAGAGCCTGTCGGCCTACGGCGTGTTCGGGCACCGTCATGCGGCGGAGATCGAGCAGGAGCTCGGACGGCCGGTGACCTTCGTGCCGCATCTCGTGCCGCTCGAGCGCGGCATCCTCGAGACGATCTACACGCGCGTGGCGCCCGGCACGACCGAGGCGCAGATCGCGAAGACGTACGCCGACGCCTACGCCGGCTACCCGTTCATCCGGCTGCGCGGCGGCGACCTGCCCGTCATCAAGCACGTCGCGCACACGAACTTCTGCGACATCGGCTGGAGGCTGGACGAGGCGGGCGGGCGGCTCGTGGTCGTTTCCGTGATCGACAACCTCCTGAAGGGGGCGGCGGGCCAGGCAATCCAGAACTTCAACGTCGCGCTCGGATTCGACGAGCGGCTGGGGCTGCTCTGATGACCACGGTGGTCAAGTTCGGCGGCGAACTGCTGGAGGAGCCGGCCCGCGTGGCCGCGCTGGCCGGCGTGCTTGCGGCCGCCGGGGCACGGACCCGGCTCGCGGTCGTCCACGGCGGCGGCCGCGAGATCGACGCCGCGCTGAAGCGCGCGGGCCTCGCCAAGCGCCAGGTCGACGGCATCCGCATCACCGACGCCGGCACCCGCGACGTCGTCGTCGAAGTGCTGGCCGGCGCGGTGAATACGCGGCTGGTCGCCGCCATCTGCGCGGCGGGCGGGCGCGCGGTCGGGCTGACGGGCGCCGACGCGGCCATCGTGCCGGTCGAGAAGGCCCCGCCGCATGCGACGGTCGACGGCAGGACCGTGGACCTCGAGCTCGTGGGCCGTCCGGCGGGGACGGGCGCGCCGGCGCTCCTGACGGATTTGCTGGCCGGCGGCTATCTGCCGGTGGTCTGCAGCATCGCCGCGTCGGCCGACGGCACGCTCTACAACGTCAACGCCGACACGATGGCGGGACATGTCGCCGGACGTCTGAGCGCAGCCCGACTGGTCATCGCGGGCGCGACGGCGGGGGTGCTGGACGAATCGGGACGGACGATCGGCGAGCTCGATCGCGAGGCGGCCGAACGGCTGATTGCCTCCGGCGTCGCCAGCGCGGGCATGGTCGCGAAGCTGCGTGCCTGCCGCGAGGCGCTCGACGCGGGCGTGACGGACGTGGTGCTGGTGGATGGACGCGAGCCCGCCGCGATTGCGGCGGCTCTCGATTCGCGTGACGCGGCAGTGTCCCTGCCGGCCACGCGCATGGTGGCGTGACGTGACGACGACAACGGGGACGACGAACGACGCCGCACGGGTCCGCGAGCTCGAGGCGGCCCACGTGCTGCAGACCTACCGCCGGGCGCCGATCGTGCTCGTGCGCGGCGAGGGCAGCCGCGTGTGGGACAGCGACGGCCAGGCGTACCTGGACTTCACCTCGGGCGTCGGCGTCGCCGCGCTCGGCCATTCCAATCCGGGACTCGCCGCCATCATCGCCGAGCAGGCCACGACGCTGATCCACACGTCGAACCTGTTCTTCCACCCGTACCAGGGGCCGCTCGCCACGAAGCTCGCGCAGCTCTCGGGGCTCGACCGGGTCTTCTTCTGCAACAGCGGCACCGAAGCGGTGGAAGCCTGCCTGAAGTTCGCGCGCCGGTACTGGTACACGAAGGGGGAGCGCGACCGCACGGAGTTCGTCGCGCTGAAGCGGGCGTTCCACGGCCGCACGTTCGGATCGCTCTCGATCACGGGCGGCGCGCAGTACCGCGATCCGTTCGCGCCGCTGCTGGCGGGCGCGACCTTCGTCGACCCCGTCGATCCGTCCGCGCTCGCTTCGGCGGTCACGTCGCGCACCGCCGCCATCGTGCTCGAGCCGATTCAGGGCGAGGGGGGTGTGCACCCGATCAGCCCCGAATTCGCTGCGGCCGTGCGCGACGCCGTCTCGCGCACCGGTGCGCTGCTCATCGCCGACGAGGTCCAGACCGGGCTCGGCCGCACCGGCCATGCGTTCTACGCGCCCGTGCTCGGCCTGTCGCCGGATCTGATCGCCGTCGGCAAGGCGCTCGGCGGCGGCGTGCCGATCGGCGCCGCGCTGCTGCGGGAGCGCGTCGCGGAGACCGTCTCGCCCGGCGATCACGGCAGCACCTACGGCGGCAATCTCCTTGCCTGCCGCGCCGGGCTCTACGTGGTGGATCAGCTGATCGACGGCGGCCTGCTCGATCACGTGCGGCGCGTCGGCCCGCACTTCGAGGCGAAGCTGCGCACGCTCGCGGCGTCGCATCCGGCCATCAAGAGCATCCGCGGCGCGGGCGTCATGCGCGGGCTCGAGCTCGATCGCCCGGCCGCCCCCCTCGTGGACGCGGCGAGACCGCTGGGGCTGCTCGCCAACGCGACCGCAGGCACCGTGCTCCGGCTCCTTCCGCCGCTGACGGTCACCGAGCAGGAAATCGACGAAGCCGTCGACGTGCTCGATCGCGCGTTCACCGCGGTCGAGGGAGGCGGGCAGTGAGCCCCGCGGCCGCCGCCGCCGGCGTCCTGCGCCGCGGCACGCGCGAGGACGCGCCGGCCATCCACGCGCTGATCACGCGCTACCAGGCGGCCGGACGGCTGCTGCCGCGGGTGGAGAGCGAGATCGCGCGGCACGCCGGGCGCTTCCTCGTCGCCGCTGACGGCGGCGTAGTGCTCGGCTGCGCCGAGCTCGCGCCGCTCAGCGGCGAGCTGGCCGAAATCCGGTCGCTGGTCGTCGACGAGTCCGTGCGCCGCCTCGGGCTCGGACGCCGCCTGGTGCAGGCACTGGCTGAAGACGCGATGCGCGGCGGCTTCGCGTCGATCTGCGCGTTCACGCACGACCCGTCATTCTTCGTGCGCCTCGGCTACTCGCTCGTGCCGCACGCCTGGCTGCCGGCGAAGATTGCGGCCGACTGCGCCGGATGCCCGCTGTTCCGCCAGTGCGGCCAGACGGCCGTCGAGCTGCGGCTCCACGCGCGGGGACGGAAGGGCCTGGCGGCATGACGGTGGCGGCGATCGACGGAGGCATCACGACGCCGGCGGGCTTCCGCGCGGCGGGCGTGGCTGCCGGCATCAAGGCGTCCGGCGCGCTCGATCTGACGCTGATCGTCGCCGACGCCCCTGCAGCCGCCGCGGCGCTGTTCACGACGAACCAGGTCAAGGCAGCGCCGGTGCAGGTCTCGCAGGAGCAGCTGGCCCGCAGCGGGGGCACCGTGCGCGCCATCGTGATCAACAGCGGCTGCGCCAACGCGTGCACCGGCAGCCGGGGGCTGGATACGGCGCGCGCGACGGTGGACGCCGCGGCATCGCTCGTCGGCTGTCCGGCCGGGCAGGTGCTGGTCGCATCCACCGGCGTCATCGGCGTGCACCTCGATCGTGGGAAGGTGCTGGCCGGGCTGCAGGCTGCGGCCGCCGCGCTCGGGCCGCACGACGCCGCGGCCGCGCGCGGGATCATGACGACGGACCTCGAGCCGAAGTCGGCGGCGGTCCGCGTCGAGACGCCGCACGGCGCGTTCCACGTCGGCGGCATCGCGAAGGGCGCCGGCATGATCGAGCCGAACATGGCGACGATGCTGGCGTTCCTGACGACGGACGCGGCGGTCTCTCCCGCGCTGCTGGACCGCGCGCTGCGCGAGGCGGCCGATCGCACGTTCAACGCGATCACCGTCGACGGCGAGTGCTCGACGAACGACATGGTCGCGGCGCTCGCGTCCGGTCGGAGCGGCGTGTCCATCGACGACGCGCTGTTCCCGGCGCTGGTCGCGGGCCTCGAAGCCGTGTCCCGGAGCCTGGCACTCGCGATCGTTCGCGGTGGCGAGGGGGCGACGAAGCTCGTGACGGTGCGGGTGACGGGCGCCGACTCGCGCGCCGACGCGGTGCGCGCGGCGAAGACGATTGCCAACTCACCGCTGGTGAAGACCGCCATTCACGGCGGCGATCCCAACTGGGGACGCCTCGTGGCGGCCAGCGGCCGGTCCGGCGCCCGCTTCGTCCTGGAGCGCGCGCTCGTGGAGGTCGGCCCCGTCGTGCTGTTCCGCGACGGGCAGCCGCACGACGAGCTGGCGCCGCGCGCCGCCGAGTACATGAAGGGGGCCGAGCTGGAGGTCCGCGTGGACCTGGGCACCGGAGGATCCGGCGAGGCGACCGTGTGGACGTGCGATCTGAGCGCCGAGTACGTGCGCATCAACGGGGAGTATCGGACATGAGCCGGAACGGTTCCGCCCGATCGACGTCGACCCGCGTGCAGCCCATCAAGGCCACGCGGCCGGCCCGCGCCGCGCGCCCCGCATCGGGGCGGGCACGGTCGCTGCTCTCGGTGGCCGATTTCTCGCACGAGGAGCTCGAGCGCTGCCTCGCGCTCGCCGAGCGGCTGAAGCAGGCGCGCGCCGAGGGACGGCGCCGCGCCGAGACGCCGCTGGCCGGCCGCCACGTGGCGCTGCTCTTCGACAAGCCGTCGCTGCGCACCCGCGTGACCTTCGAGGTCGCCATCCGCGAGCTCGGCGGCGATCCGATCGTCGTCCCCGCCGAGTCGGCGCTCGGCGGCCGCGAGCCGGTCGCCGACGTGGCGCGCAATCTCGAGCGATGGGTCGACGCGGTCGTCATCCGGACCTACTCGCACCAGGTGATCGAGGCCTTCGCGGACGCCGCGCCGCGGCTGCACGTGGTGAACGCGCTGACCGACGAGGAGCATCCGTGCCAGGCGCTCGCGGATCTGCTGACGCTCCGCGAGGTACTCGGAAACCTGGACGGGCGCGCGATCGCGTACGTCGGCGACGGCAACAACGTCGCGGCCTCGCTCGCGCAGGTCTGCGTCATGGCCGGCATGCAGGTGCGGACCGCATCCCCCTCCGGCTATGGACTGCCCGAGCGCGTCTGCGGCCAGATCGGCGGTCTCGCGCGGGGTGCCGGCAGGCTCGAGCTGTGCGCGAGCCCGGCCGACGCGGTGCGCGGCGCCGCGGCCGTCTACACCGACGTCTGGACCTCCATGGGCCAGGAGCGCGAGGCGGCCGAGCGGGAGCTCGCGTTCGTGGGCTACCAGGTCACGCGGGAGCTGATGGCGCTGGCGGCCCCCGGGGCCGTGTTCATGCATTGCCTCCCGGCGCATCGCGGCCAGGAAGTCGCCCCCGACGTCATCGACGGCCCCTGCTCCGTCGTCCTCGATCAGGCGGAGAACCGGCTGCACGTGCAGAAGGCAGTGCTGGCGCTGCTGTTCACGGCCGGGTGAGGCCGCCGGACGGCCCGAGCGTTGATCCGGCGGCCGCGCGCGGCTAGAGTGGCACTCCATGACCGAGCGCCCGTGGCTCGCCCATTACGACGAAGGCGTTCCCCAGTCGCTGGAGCCGTACCCGCAGGGCACCCTGCTCGACGACCTGCGGCGCCATGCCCTGGAGCGTCCCGATGACGCTGCCCTGATCTTCAAGGGAAGGCGCATGAGCTGGCGCGAGCTCGACCGCCTCAGCACGGATTGCGCCTCGGCCTTCGCCGCGCTCGGCGTCGGCCGCGGCGACCGCGTCGCGCTGCTCCTTCCCAATTGTCCGCAGTACCTCATCGCGCAGCTCGGGCTCTGGAAGCTCGGCGCCGTCGTCGTCGCGCTGAACCCGATCTACACCGAGCACGAGCTCGTCGCGCCGCTGGCCGACACACGTGTGCGCCTCGCGCTGACGCTGACGAAGTTCTACGACCGGCTGAAGGCCGCGCAGTCGAAGACGCAGGTCGAACGCGTCATCGCGACGAACATCAAGGAGTACCTCCCGCCGGTGCTGGCGGCGCTCTTCACCCTCTTCAAGGAGAAGAAGGAAGGGCATCGCATCACGCTCGCGCCGGGCGACCTCTGGTTCCGCGATCTGTTGCGCGAGCACCGGGGGCGCACGGTCGCGCCCGCAGCCATCGGCCCGGACGACGACGCCATCGTGCTGGCGAGCGGAGGGACGACGGGCACGCCGAAGGGCGTGGTCGGCCAGCACAGGGGATTCGTGTACGCCGGCACGCAGATCTACGGGTGGACGCGCTCGATGTTCGTGGCGGGCCGCGACATCATCCTCGTGCCGCTGCCGCTCTGCCACGTGTACGCGAACGTCGGAGGCGTCGGGCTCGGGCTCGTGACCGGCAGCCCGCTGGCGCTCGTGCCCAATCCGCGCGACCTCCCCGACGTGCTGAAGACGATCGCCACCGTGCGCCCCGCGTTCATGCTCAGCGTGCCGACGCTGTTCCAGGCGATGCTGAACAACCCCGCCGTGCAGGCGGGCAAGGTCGACTTCTCCTCGATCAAGATCTCGTTCTCCGGCGCGATGGCGCTGATGAAGGCGACGAAGGAGCGCTTCGAAGCGCTCACGCGCGGGCGCATCATCGAGGGTTATTCGCTCACGGAAGGCATGATGGCGTGCCTGGTGAACCCTCTGGCCGGCGAGAACAGGATCGGGTCGATCGGCATGCCGCTGCCGGATGTCGACGCGATGATCGTCGACACCGAGACGGGACGTGAGCGCATGCCGCCGGGCAGCGAGGGCGAGCTGATCCTGTGCGCGCCGCAGCTGATGCGCGGCTACTTCGAGAACCCCGACGAGACGTCGCAGACGCTGCGCCGGCGTGAGGACGGCCGGCTGTGGCTGCATACGGGCGACATCGGCTACATGGACGAGGACGGGTACGTCTTCCTTACCGACCGCAAGAAGGATCTGATCAAGACGGGCGGCTTCCAGGTCTGGCCGCGCGAGGTCGAGGAGGTGCTGGCGGCGCACCCGGCCGTCGCGGAGGTCGGGGTGGCCGGCGTGCCCGATCCACGGCGCGGCGAGATGGTGAAGGCGTGGGTCGTGCTGCGCGCCGGCCAGACGGCGACCCTCGACGAACTGCGGCGCCACTGCCGCGAGAAGCTGGCGCCCTACAAGGTGCCGGCAGACGTGGAGTTCCGCACGGAGCTGCCGAAGACGCTGGTGGGCAAGATTCTGCGTCGCGAGCTCGTGCGGCAGCACACCTCGGCGGCGTAGCCGGCAGTCAGTACCCGGCGGGTTCCGGCGCGCTGCGACGGTAGACGACCGGATCGGCGAACGGACCCTCCCCGTCCTGTGCGGCGTCGAGCCAGCGCCGCAGCTCGCGCGTGCCCGCCGTCAGGATGACGTTGCCGCGCCCGTCGATCGTTGCGGCCACGGCCGGCTCTCCGCTCCGCGCCTGCGCGGCGAGCGACTCGTAGTCCAGCTCCGCGAGCGCGATCGTCTCGTCGCCGATCTCGAGCCGGTAGATCAGGTGCACCGGAATCGTCAGCGCAGGCAGGTCGGTGCCGTCGAGCGGCGCGACATCCAGCACCAGCGTACGGCCGACGCGCGTCAGCCGCGCGCTCGCCCGGATCCGCTGGCGCTCGTCCCGGTACTCGACGTGATACGAGAGCCACTCGCCGCGCTCGAACGTCAGCGAACGGCCGGCATCCTCGCCGGAGACCCAGCGCCCGACGAGCGCAGGATCGAACGCGATCGTGCCGGGCTCGTAGACCGGGTGCAGCGCCGCCACCAGACACCCCGACGACAGACACGCCAGCAGGGCGGTCGGAAGCAGACGGAGCGTTCGCACGCGGCCAGTATAGGACCGGATCGCGGGACGGGTGCTACACTCGCGCCTGCCTGTTGACACGGTGCATGGGTCGATCGCCTGACGCCGGGCCGGCATTGCTCACGTGATCGAATACTTCATCGTGCTGGCGTTCGCCGGCCTCCTGTTCGGACTCGGCGTCGTGCTGCCGATCCTGTCGTGGGCGCGGGCGTCGCGGCTGCAGCGTGAGGTGGCGCTGCTGCGCGCGCGCCTGTCGTCGCTCGAAGCCTCGATTGCCGCCGGAGCTGCCCGGCAGCCGCAGACGGCCGCACCCGCCGAGCCAACGCCGCCGGCCCGGGCGGCCGCGCCTGCTGCGCCGGAGCCATCGCCGACGCCTCCGCCTCCCACGCAGGCTCCCGCCACACCGGCCGCTCCCCCATCCACGCTCCCGGATCCGACGGCCTGGCCCGAACGGGATGAATGGCCATCACCGGCCGCGCCCGGGCCGGAAGCGACCCGGGCCGACTCGGACGCCGATGAACCGGCGTCGCTGGAGGAAGTCATCGGCGCACGCCTGATGCTGTGGGTTGGCGCGGTGGTGCTGGTTCTCGGCCTCGCGTTCTTCCTGAAGTACGCCTTTGACAACGAGTGGATCACTGAGTCGATGCGCATCGCGCTCGGCGTCGCGGCCGGCCTGGCGCTCGTCGCCGCGGGCGACCGCTTCGCCTCGCGCGGCTACGCCGCGTACGGGCAGATCGTCGCGGGCGGCGGGATCGCGGTGCTGTTCCTCGCCGTCTACGCCGCCTGCAGTTTCTACGCGCTCATCGGCCAGACGACCGCGTTCCTCGCCATGGTCGCAATCACCGCGGGCGCGGCGGCGCTCGCCGACCGGCAGCGCGCACGCGGACTGGCGCTCATGGCGGTCGGCGGCGGCTTCCTGACGCCGTTCCTCGTCGGCAGCGGGCGCGACGCGCAGCTCACGCTCTTCACCTACGACGCGCTGCTGGTGGTCGGCACGCTCTATCTGGCCAATCGTCAGAGCTGGCCGGTCCTCAACGTCCTGAGCTACGTCTTCACGGTCTTCACGATCGCGTCGTGGGCCGCCGTCTTCTACACGCCGGCGAAGTGGGTGCGCACGGAGCTGTTCCTGACGCTCTTCTGCGTGCTGTTCATCCTCATCCTGCGCGCCGAAATCCGCCATCGCGGATGGCGCTCGCCGGCCGCGCTCGTGCTCGCCTCGGCGCCGCTGCTCTATCACGCGGCGTCAATCGACATCCTCGGGCCGCACGGCGTGGCGCTCTGGGTGTACCTGATCGCCGCGACGATGGTGGGCGTCGGGCTGGCGGTGCGCCTGGATGCGCCGGCCCTCCGGATGGCGGTCTGGGCGCTCGTCGTACCGGTCCTGATTCTCTGGATCCAGGATCATCCGACGCAGCGCTCGCTCGTCCCGAACGTCGTCTCCGCCGCGGGGATCTTCGCGCTGCACGCGCTCGCACAGCTCGATCGCGTGTTCCGCCACGACCGGCGGCTGGGCGCGGCGGATCTGGTCCTGCTCCACGCGAACGGCTACGCGCTGGTTGCGGCGCTCTATCTCGCGCTCGAGCAGGTCTGGCTGGCGATTGCTCCTCCGGCGGTGGCGGCGGTCGGGTTGCTGCACGGGATCCTGGCCGCACGGCTGCGCGAGCCCGACCGGCGCGCCGCGCTGCACGCGCTCGCCGTCGCGATCGGCGCGGCGACCGTCGCGCTCGCGATCGAGCTGGAAGGCCCGTGGCTGACGGTGGCGCTGGGCGTGGAGGGAGCCATGGTCGCGGTGCTCGGCCTGGTCTCGGCGCAGCGCGCGTTCAGGCTCGGCGGCATGGCGGTGATGGCGGCTGCGGTCGGGCGCTATCTCCTGCTCTCGGCCACGAAGACGCCGGCGGTCTTCGCGTTCTTCAACGAAGCCTTCACGGTGGGCCTCGCGCTGGCCGCGATCCTGTATCTCGTCGCCTGGCACTCCCGGCGATCGGCTCGCGCGCCGGCCTCCGAGATCACGGCGGCGGTTGTCGCCGCCAGCGTGCTGGTCGTGGTCGCGTTCACGGCCCAGAACGAGATCTACTGGACACTGCGCGGCGACTTCTCCGCCGACGCCCGCTTCGCGGCCAGCCTCTCGCTGTCGGCGATCTGGACCGTGCTGGCGGCAGCCTTCATCGCCACCGGGATGTGGCGCGACTACGCGCCGCTGCGATACCTGGCGATGGCGCTGTTCGGTCTGACGGTGCTGAAGGTCTTCCTGGTGGACCTGTCGTCGCTCGGCGGGATCTATCGCGTGCTGGGCTTCATCGGCGTCGGGCTGATGCTGCTGGCCGTGTCGTTCCTCTATCAGAGGACGAGACGGAAACGGGAACCGGGAAGCGGGAACGAGACGGCAGGAGAAAGGAAGGACGCGCCCGCCAGTCCGGATGCCTAGGCTCTCGTCCTGTGTCCCGCCTCTGCCTTTCCCGCCGCAATCTCGACACCGCGCTCGCCCAGCGCCGCGTGCACGTGCCGTGCAATGGCGACCGCCCCCGGCGTGTCGGCGTGGATGCACAGGGTTCGCGGGTGAAGCTGCAGAACGGTCTCCCCATCGCCGGCCAGCACCGTTCCGTCGAGGACCAGCTGCACCGCGCGCTCGGCGGCCGCGTCCGGGTCCGTGATGACCGCGCCCGGCTCACCGCGAGGCACGAGGGACGCATCGGGGCGATACAGCCGGTCGATGAAGGCTTCGGGCCACACCGCGAGACCGGCCGCCGCACCGACCTCCAGCAGCTGCGAGCCGCACGGCCCGATCAGCTGGAGCGCCGGATCGACGTCGCGGACCGCGGCAGCCACCACCACGGCGAGCCGCCGGTCGCCGGCTGCCTGGCTGTAGAGCGCGCCGTGAGGCTTGACGTGCGTCAACCGCGCCCCCGCAGCGCGCGCGACCGCGGCAAGCGTCTCGATCTGTTCACGGATGAGCTGGAAGACGTCAGCCTCCGGGAGTGACAGCGGGGCACGTCCCTGGTGCGCGCGGTCCCGGTAGCCGGGGTGCGCGCCGATCCGCAAGCCGCGGGCGTGCGCCACGGTGACCAGCCGGCGCATGACCCCGAGGTCGCCGGCATGGCCGCCGCAGGCGATGTTGACCGAGCTGACGATCCCGGCGAGCGCCAGCTCGACCAGTTCGTCCAAGGGCGTCGACCCCTCGCCGACATCGGCGTTCAGGTCGATCTGCACGGGGTGAAGGAGACGCGCCGGAAGGAAGTCAGCTGCCGGCAGGCAGATCTCTGGCGCAGAAAAGAAAAGGGCATCGCGTGAACGCGATGCCCTTTGCCAACGGCCCGGCTCCCCAGCACAATCACGGCGCCCTTGCCGTAATATCGGACCGCTGACGCCACTACTAATGAGCAAGTCGCGTGCCGTGCAGCGAGGCAGCCGTTTCTGAGGGTTCCCTGCGAATCCACAATTGCGGGTCCGGAGTGCCGCTTACATTGATGTCGTACTTACATTCCGAATCTACACGCCGGCTGTCCGAGCGTCCCGCATCCCGTCAGATCGACGCCCCCTCCGGATACTGAAGAGCCAGGCGCAGCTCCTTCGCCAGCTGCTCGACCGACGACCCGTTCCGCTTCCAGGCACCCTCGGTCTCGAAGCGCAGATCGCCGATCCGGCGGCCCCAGGGTGCGATCACGCGCCCGATCGCGCGGAAGTCCGTCCGGTCCGCGCGCTGCTGATCGAGCTGCCGGATGACGTCGGGCGCCACGCGGATGAACGCCCGGAGAGCCGGCGCCGTCCGGATGCTGTACTTGCGGCCGTTCCAGGCCGCGCCGAAGACCTGCGCGACCTGCTTGAGGTAGTTCACGAAGAACCGCTTCGATTCTTCACGGAACTCGTCGCCCCGCCGGCCGCTGCCGAACGCCTCGGACGCAAACAGCTTCTTCAGCTCCTGTGCGAGCGGCGCCTGCGCGACACGCCCGCGCCCGACTCCCAGGAGCTTGATCTGCTGATACAGCGGTGAATCCTCGCGGTCGTTCAGTGCACGGACGATGTCGTGCGCCGCCGCGAGGTTGTCGTCGCGATAGAGCTGCCGGCCCGACAGCGACACCAGATGCGAGGCGTTCAGCCGCGTATGCTTGGCGTTGATCGTCACGAACATCTGGACGATGTGATCTTCGGGCAGCTGATCGAAGATGATCGCGGGAACCGTGAACGCGTCGTCGCCGATCTGGTCCAGCGCCGCATGCAGCGCGAGCAGCCGATGCTGTCCGTCGATCGCCCGGAGGATGCCTTCACGCTCGGGCACCCGGAGCGTGCCAATCGGCGAGTCCCCCGAGACCGGCTCGAACCGCAGACGCTCGTCGGCGGAAATGATGACCGCGCCCGGGATGGACGGCAGGTCGCGCGCCTGGCGGCACTGCTCGTAGTACTGCACGAGCTCGTCGATCTTCCGCCGGATGATCTGGCGCTGGTAGGCCTTGTCGCTCGACGCGATCCGACGCTCGAGCAGATCCCAGTTGATCTTCGGCCCGGCGCCGCGCTTGCCCCCGCGCACGGCCGCGTGGCCGAGGTCGCCGTAGCTGAGCACTTCGAACCGGACGAGTTTGTCGATGTCCCGCGCAGTCAGCGACGCCTGATAGAACTGGACGCCGAACTGCTGCATGCGGATGGCCGCGACATTGATCATGGCGATGCGCCCCACGGGCGGCCGGCCGCATCAGACTGGCTCTCGCTGGAACCGGCCGCAACGCCCCCAAGAGCCGGGATTGTATACCCGCGGCTCGCCCTCGGAAACGGACCCCGGCCACTCCCGTGAGCAACGGGCGCATCCGCGCTGGCGTTCTGCTGAGCTAAACCCTTTCAGGTGTGAGACTTATCAGCCTCGTGCGGTTCTGACGCCGGCCGGACCGGAGGTACTGCCAGCCGGCCAGCAGCACGTACATCAGCAGGGTCAGGGCTGCCCAGGCGACCGCGGCCTCTTCGAGCGTCAGGCGACCCCGCAGCGACCGTCCGGCGAGCCCGTAGACGAGCTCGACGTGCACCCAGTAGACGAACAGCGAGCCGATGCCCAGCCGCTCCACAGGGCTGGGCCACCGGCGCCACGGCCGCCGACACCACAGCCAGGCGACGGTCACGGCCAGCAGGAGCAACCCCATCCGCAACCCGAAGAAGGCCGGCGACGTCGTCCAGAACGACGCGCCGGCGAACACGGCCGGCTGCCATGATGCCCACCAGCACGCGAGCGCGAGCGCGCCGCCTGCCAGCGCGATCCCGCCGTGCAGCCGCCATCCGGAGGCGTCGCGCCGCGCGTCGAGCATGAGGCCGAGCACCGCGCCGGCGAACACGAAGGCGCTCCACGGCAGCAGCGTGAACGCGCCGCGTCCGAACGGCGGCTGGAGGTAGGCCGCCAGCGGCCACGGCAGCGCCTCCACCCAGCCGGCCTGGCGCACGGCCGGCGTCGCGAACGCGACGGCGAGCGTCGCCGCCGCGAGCAGCAGCGCCCGCGTCGACCGGCTCACCGGGAGCCGCCAGAACGCGCCGGCCGCCACGATCGACGGTCCCATGACGTTGAGGATGTCGACCTTGAGAATCCCGGCGGGGTTCGCGAACCATCCGAACGCGAACGACTGGAGCCTGAACAGCAGAGCAAGCAGCAGGATCTCGAGTCCGCGCCGCTCCACCCGCCGGGCCGCATCCTGATGCGTCCAGCCGCGGGCGATCCGGCTCGACGCCGCGAGCGCCGCGGCGACGCCGGCGAGAAAGAGGAACAGCGGCGAGGCGAAGCCGCCGAGCACGATGAGATGGGCGTACGTCTCGCGCGCCTTCTCGGCGGGCAGTGTCCAGCCGTCGAAGGCGTGCGCCTCGATCATCACGAGCACGCTGACGCCACGCAGCCAGTCGAGGTAGTCGAGCCGGCGCGAAGCCGGCGATGCGGCGTTCACGCGTGAATGACCGAAGTCAACTCGAGCGGCACGTCCTGACGGATCGAGTGCCAGACGGAGCAGTACTTGTCGCGGCTCAGCGCGATGGCGCGATCGAGCCGCGCGGGGTCGACAGCCCCTTCGATCGCGAAGCGGATGCGCACGGCCGTGAGGCGGTGCGGCTCCCCGGGCGCGCGATCGGCCGTGAGCTGCACTTCGAGACCGCGCAGCGGCTGCCGCCCGCGCGTCAGGATCAGCGCAACGTCGCTGCCCATGCAGCCGGCCAGCGCGACGGCGAGCAGCTGAACGGGCGAGGGCCCGCGCTTTCCGTCGCCGTCGGTGACGATGCGGTGAGTCCGATCGTCGGCGACGAACGCGAGCTCGCCATCCCAGCGCAGGGCGACGCTGACGGGAGGTTTCGGAGGCATCGACCGATAGTATAGGGGGCCGATTGGATCAGGTCTGATCAGGTCTCATCGGGTCGGATCAGGTCTGATCAGGTCTGATCAGGTCTGATCAGGTCTGATCAGGTCCCGCCTTCGCCCGCGTGTGGTTGCTTCGCGGGCTTCGGCGGATCAGGTCGGATCAGGTCCCGCCTTCGCCCGCCTGCGATTGCTCGCGGGCTCGGCGGATCAGGTCGGATCAGGTCCCGCCTGCCCGCCTGCGATTGCTCGCGGGCTCGGCGGATCAGGTCGGATCGGGTCGGATCAGGTCCCGTCTCCGCGCTGCGCGCTCCGGCGGATCAGGTCGGATCGGGTCCACCCGCCAGGCGGCGAGCAGAAGGCGGACAGGTAGCGCATGCGCATCAACTCGATAGCAGTAGCCGCACTGGCGATCGTCGCGGGCGCGGTGATCCTGGCGGCGCAGGGCGCGGACGCCATCCGCGATCAGCGCGAGCGGGAGCTCGCGCTGGTGCGGCACGTCCGCCTGCACCTCGCCGATCCGGGCGACGGCCTGGCACTGGCCGCCGACCGGCGCGATCTCGATCGCCTCGTCGGCCCGCGCGCCGGGCGCGCCGTGCAGCCGCCGGGCGCCGGCGCGGACGCCGCAGCGCTGCTCGACACGCTGGCCGCGATCGCGGACGCCTGGCATGAAAGGCTGATCGGCCGCGTGCCCTTCGGCCTGATGTCGCGGGAGCGGGTGAACGGCATCGCCGCGGCGCGCGAGGCAGTCGGGCAGCTCCAGTCGCGGATCGGCCGCGACGGCGCCGACCGGTTCTTCCCCGAGCTGCAGCAGGAAATCGAGGCGCTCACCCGGTTCGCCTCGGGTCGCGGTGACGTGTCCGAGCAGCAGATCGACGTCGCGCTCCGCCTGGCCGACGCAGCCGCAACGGGACGCCCGATGACCGGACCTGGCGGCTATCGTGCGCCAGCGGGTACGCGACCGGCGCCGCCGCCGCCCGGATATGGTCCCGGCCAGGGCCCGCCGGCGCCTCCACCTGGTGGGACGACGCCGTACGCGCTGCCGCCGATTTATCAGGAATACGGGCAGCCGAGGGCGGAACAGGCGGGCAGCGACACGGCGGCCTGCCATACGCTGCGGCTCTCGGCCGGCGCCTCCGCGAACCCTGCCGACATGCGGCGCGCGGCCGAATGCTGGTCCCGGTCGACGACCTGGCCGGGTTGGGGGGTGCAGGCGCTCGAAGCGCTCGACTGGGGCGTGACGTTCGCCCGCGCGGACCGCGATTGCGGCGCGCTCGGCGCGATGCGGGACACCATCCGCGATCTGGGATCGCGGATCGGCGCGGCCGGACTGTCAGGACACGTCACGGCGCTGGCCGCCCGCGCCGAGCTCGACGGCCGCTGGCTCAGGAACAGCGGCGCCTGCCTGCCGTAGCACCTGCAGGCGTGCTATCGCGACGAGTCGCCGCGGCTGGCGCGCGCCAGATAATCCAGCACCACGGTCGCCATCGACCTGACGCCAACCTGCATCGCGTCCTCGTCGATGTCGAAGTACTCGGTGTGGATCATCGCCGTGATCGTCTTCGCCTCGTTGCGCACGCCGAGGAAGTAGTACACCCCCGGCACTTCCTTCTGGAAATAGGAGAAGTCCTCCGCGCCCATCTGCGGCGCCGGCACGAGCACGTTGTCGTCGCCGACCACGGCGGCGAGCGCGGGGCGCGTGGCCTGCGTCAGCTGCGGGTCGTTGTAGGTCACGGCCGCACCTTCCTCGTACTCCAGCGAGTAGGTGGCGCCGTAGGCGGACGTGATCCCTTTCGCGATCGCGTCCATCTGCTCGCGCACGCGCTTCGGACCGTCCTGGCTCAGCGTCCGCACCGTCCCGGTCAGCTTCACCTCGTCGGCGATGATGTTGAAGCGATTGCCGCCCTCGATGATCCCGACCGACACGACGGTCGGCTCCTGCGCGTCGGTGCGGCGGCTCGGAATCGTCTGCAACGCCATCACGATCTGCGAGGCAATCGGCACCGGATCGACCCCCGTGTGCGGGTACGCGCCGTGGGTCTTGCGTCCCGTGATTGTGAGCGTGAAACGGTCGGCGCTGGCCATCGCGGCGCCGCTGTTGAGCCCGACCGTTCCGGCGTCGAGCGTCGGCATGACGTGCAGGCCGAAGATGGCCGACGGCTCCGGATCCGCGAAGAGTCTGTCGTCGAGCATCCGGAGTGCGCCGGTCCGGCCGCCGTCCGGATCGCCCTCCTCGGCTGGCTGGAAGATCATCATCACCGTCCCCGGCACCTGCGCGCGCATCGTCGCGAGCACCTCGGCGACACCGAGCGCCATCGCCACGTGTGCGTCGTGCCCGCAGGCATGCTTGACGTTCTCGACGGTCGACTTGTACGGCACGTCGATCAGCTCGGGAATCGGCAGCGCGTCCATGTCCGCCCTCACCGCGACGACAGCGCCGGGCCGTCCCCCCTTCAGGATGCCGACCACGCCGGTCACGCCGATACCCGTGCGGACCTCGTCGAACCCGAGCTGACGCAGGCGCTCCGCGACGAGGTTCGCCGTGCGCGTCTCGCGGAACCCGAGCTCCGGATGCCGATGGATGTCGCGGCGCGTCTCGACGATCCGGGGTTGCAGCGACGCCGCCAGGCGGTCGATCTCCGCGCGAGCCGCGGGCGCCAGCGTCAGCCCCTGCGCGGCCGCGTCCGCGGCGGCCAGGGTGAAGAGGAGGAGCGAGAGAAAGCGCAGCATGGGCGGGATTCTAGACGGGAAACGGGGAGCGGAAAACGGGAAGCGGGAAACCCTCCTTCGCCCTGCGGGCTTCGGAGGGCCAAGCGGGAAGTGCGCGACGGCTCGATGGTCGGGGCCTCGCCGTCGCGCCCTTCCTGTTTCCTGTTACCCGCTTTCCGTTGTCAGAACTCGAGTCCGTAAATCACTCTGAAACTGCGCCCCATCTCCGGGACGAAGTCCTTGATGTACGAGAGGTGGTTCCAGTACCGGCGGTCGCCGATGTTCTCGAGGCGGAGCGTGAACGTGCTGACGCCCGGGCCGGTCTGCCACGAGTAGGTGCCGAACAGCTTCGCGACCGCAGCCCCCGGCG
Source organism: uncultured Bifidobacteriaceae bacterium (assembly GCA_964446605.1). Classification (GTDB taxonomy): domain Bacteria; phylum Acidobacteriota; class Vicinamibacteria; order Vicinamibacterales; family JAENWD01; genus JAENWD01. The sequence goes on from CAYUPN010000027.1 coordinate 28,326, forward strand.
TCGTGGTCTCGGCGCCGAAGACGCGGTCCTGATCGGCGGTCGCGACGACCTCGCCGCCCGCCTGGAAGGCGTTCCGCTGATAGCGCAGCCCGCCGCGCACGCGAAACGGCGGAATGCGCGGCAGCGGCGCGTCGAGCAGGCGATTCGTCCCGCGCACGTAATCGACGCCTCCTTCGAGCGTGATTCGCTCGGTCAGATGCACGTCGGCGTGCGCCTCCACACCGGTCAGCACGCTGTCGGCCGCGGCGAACTGCACGACCGGGAAGTCGTCCGTATCGAAAGCGCTGCCGTACTCCGCGACGATCTGCGCCGGCGTCAGCGGGTTCCGGAAGATGAAGTCGTCGATCGCGTTGCGGAACCAGGTCACCTCCCCGCTCACCCGGCGGGTCTGCCAGCGCAGGGAGAGGTCGATGCCGAGGCCCACTTCCGATTCGAGATCGGGGTTGCCGATCTCGTACGCGAAGTTGCCCGCATGCGGCCCGAAGAAGTACAGCTCCTCGAGCGCGGGGTTCCGGGCCGCACGCGCGAGGCTGACGGCGATCGTCAGGTTGTCGTGCACGGCCGGCGGACGCACGAGCAGGCCCGCCGACCCCGAGAGGTTCGTGAACCGCCGCGCCCGCAGACCGCCCTCGGGATCGTAGCGGACGTGATCCACCCGCCCCCCCAGCTGCACGGTGACGTGCGGCCACGTCAGCTCCTCGTACAGGAACGCCGCGAACTGGCGCTGGTCTACCGGCGGCGCGAGCGCCTCCTCGCCGATGGCCTCGAACCCGCGAGCCCCCACCGCGAAACCGGCGGCGCCGCTCAGCCGGCCGAGCGCCCTGTGCTCGGCGAGCAGATCGATGTCGAGCGTGTTGTTGCGGAAGACTGTCCCGATCGCCTCGCCTTCCAGCTCCTGATGTTCGTAGCGGCGTACGGCGAAGGTCGCCCGGTACGACCGCAGCAGGCCGTCGAGCTCGCGCCCGCCGGCGCGGAACGAGAAGTCGTGCCGCTCCGGCGTCAGCTCGATGCCCCCGCCTTCGATGACGGGAACGCCGTAACGCTGGTTGTCGTACCCGTAGCTGCCGCCGACGTAGTGGTTCTCGCGCGTCCAGGACAGGCCGAGGTCCGCCGATCCGGTGCGCGACTGCGAGTTGTCGATGCGCCCGTCGGGTGTGCGCACGTCGCCGGCGCCACGGCCGACGCCGCCGGCGTGCAGGGCCCACCGGCCGTTGCCCCACAGCACGTCCGCCGACGCCCCCCCTTCGCGCGCGCCGCTGCCGAAGTCGAGCCGGAATCCACCGTGCGTGCCGCGCACCGGCTCGGTCGGAATCTGCTGCGTGATGACGTTGACCAGGCCGCCGATCGCATTGGCGCCGTAGAGTAGCGTCGCCGGCCCGCGCACGACTTCGATCCGGTGCGCTCCGGCCGGGTTCACCGCTACGGCGTGATCGCCCGACTGGCTCGACATGTCGCCCGTGCGGACGCCGTCCTCCAGGATCGCCACCCGATCGCCGTCGAGCCCGCGGATGACGGGGCGCGACGGCGCCGGGCCGAGCGAACGGCTCGCCACGCCGGGCTGCTCCGCCAGCGTCTCGCCGAGCGTTCCGCCCAGACGCCGGTTCAGCTCCTGCCCCGCGAGCGCGGAGGTCGGCTGGTACGCCTCGAACGCGCTGCGCGCGGTCGGCCCGACGGACACGACCTCTTCGAAATGCAGCTCCGGATCGACGGCGAGATCGAGCACGACCGGCTGCCCGCCGACCGTGACCTCCGTCCGTCGGCGGCTGTACCCGTCCAGCCGGACGGACACGTGATACGTCCCCGGCGGCACGTCCTCGAAGCGATAGACCGCATCGGCATCCGCGGATGCCTCCCTGCGCAGCTCTTCGATGACGACCATGGCGCCGGGAAGCGGCGCAGCCGTCAGGCTGTCGACGACCCTGCCCGACACGGATGCCGCCTCACCCGACGAAGCGGACGGCTGGCTCCAGGCCGGAACCGATGCAAGCACGCCGGCCAGCGCCATCCCCATGGACACGCGGCGGGCGAGGCGAACGAACACACCACCCATGAATGCACCTGAACCCACGCGCCGCAACGAGCGCGCGTGTCGCCGCCGGCTTCCGGCGGCGGAAGAATGTCGGAACGCGGCCACGTGGCCGCGCGACTGGTCAGATGGAGGGCGGGGCGCGGGGCGAGCGGCGTGGGAGCCCGGGTGCGGCGACGTCGAGGTCGGCTGCCATCGGCAGCGCCGACGGGACGGGCTGCAGGCGCGGGAGCCGCTGATGGACGACGTGGCAGGCGCGAGCCGACTGGAGCCAGTGGCAGACTTCGCAGTGCGTGAGCCCGTCCGATGAGCCGCCGCTGCGGAGCGACGGCCGATCGTCGCCGGCGAGCGCCCTCCCCTCGCAGGCCAGATCGCCCCTCTCGGCGTGCAGCACGGGCGGCAGCGCCGTGGCGCACACGAGCGCCAGAGCGATGACCGACGCGGCGCGACGGACGAGAGGACGCAGACTCACCACGATCCATCAAGCGTAGAGGCCCGAGGCTCTGCCGGTCAAGGTGTGGCGGGCAAGGCGGACCACCGGCCCGCCCGCCGGGGCGTCCCGGCACGATCGGGCCCGGGCAGGCCCGTGACTTTCGTACGGACGGGCTCCTCTTCTACACTCTGTGCATGCTCATCCGCTCGTCCGCCGCCCTGCTCACGGCCGCACTCCTCCTCACGGCCCCGCTCGCCTCGTCACCGTCGAGCGACGCCGCGCTGCTCGAACGGGCACGTGCGCTGCACCGCTCCGTGCCGCTCATCGACGGTCACAACGACTACCCATGGGCCCTGCGCGAGAAGAGCCCCGAGCGGGACATGGCGGTGCTCGACATGCGCACGCCGCAGCCGTCGATCATGACGGACATCCCGCGGCTGCGCCGCGGCGGCGTGGGCGGCCAGTTCTGGTCGGTGTACGTCCCGGCCAGCCTGCAGGGGGACACCGCGATCCGCGCCACGCTCGAGCAGATCGACGTCGTCCATCGCATGATGGCGCGCTACGCCGACACGTTCGAGCTCGTGCGTACCGCCGACGAAGTGGAGCGGGCGTTCAAGGCCGGGAAGATCGCGTCGCTCATCGGCATGGAAGGGGGGCACTCGATCGACGGGTCGCTCGCGGTGCTCCGGATGATGCGCCGGCTCGGCGCGAGCTACATGACGCTCACGCACAGCGCGAACGTCCCATGGGCCGATTCGGCCACGGCCGCGCCCGAGCACGACGGGCTGACGCCATTCGGCGAAGAGGTCGTCCGCGAGATGAACCGGCTGGGCATGCTGGTCGATCTCAGCCACGTCTCGCCCGACACCATGGCCGACGCGATCCGGGTCTCACGGGCGCCGGTGATCTTCTCGCACTCGTCGGCCCGGGCCGTCGCGGATCACCCGCGCAACGTTCCCGACGGGATCCTCCGCCTGCTGCCGGCGAACGGGGGCGTCGTCATGGTGACGTTCGTGCCCGATTTCATCGCGCCGGCCGGAGGCGAGCGTTACAGGAAGGCACAGGCGGAACAGAAGCGGCTGCAGGCGCAGTTCCCCAACGACGCGGCGGCGGTGCAGAAGGGCATACGCGAGTGGCGGGCGCGCAACCCGTCGCCGAAGGCGACCCTGTCGATGGTCGCCGATCACATCGATCACATCCGCAAGGTCGCCGGCGTCGATCACATCGGGCTCGGCGGCGACTTCGACGGCATCGACACCGTCGTCGAAGGCCTCGAGGACGTGTCGAAGTACCCGTACCTGACCGCGGAGCTGCTGCGCCGCGGCTACTCGGACGACGACATCCGGAAGATCATCGGGCTGAACGTGCTTCGCGTCATGCGCGCGGCAGAGAACGTCGCTGAATAGAGTCAGGCCTTGGGCTTTGGGCTTTGGGCCATCCTGGGCCTTCGGCTTTGGACTTTGGGCGTGTCGCGATGGCAGCCTCGAGCTGCTTTCAGTAGGGATGTTTACAGTCACGCTGCGCAGACGGTCGAGCGGCATCCGCTCGTGCGGCCCCCGCAGCTCGCACCAGGCAGCGTGACGGCGAACGCTTCCGGGTGAGCGCAGGCGTCCCGGTATGCCCCGATCAAGCCCAAGACCCAGAGCCCAAAGCGTGACGGCGAACGCCTCCGGGTGAGCGCAGGCGTCCCGGTATGCCCCGATCAAGCCCAAGACCCAGGGCCCAAAGCGTGACGGCGAACGCCTCCGGGTGAGCGCAGGCGTCCCGGTATGCCCCGATCAAGCCCAAGGCCCAGAGCTTAAAGCCCAAAGCCCAGCTAGTATCCCGGTCCGAGCAGCACCGCGTTCGCGAACAGCAGCTGGGTCGCCTCGGTGAACCCGCGGAAGTTCGGGTCCTCCGCGAACGCGATCAGGTGGCCGTCGCCGACGCTCTGGTACATCAGGAACGCCTTCCGCGCCAGTTGATCCTGCGCCTCCTCCCAGGCCAGACCGCCCGCGACGAGCCGGTCGCGCTCCGCGTAGACACCGACGTTCGTGCCCTTGTCCAGCTTCAGCGGCGTGAACACGCGGCGTCCCTCGACGATGGCCTGGATCTCGCCGTCGGTTCCGGCTGACAGCCAGTGCTCGCGATCCAGCACGATCCGCAGGATCGCGCCCGGCGTGTTCTCGGGCCGTTCGCGCTCCGGCTGGATCGCCTCGTCGTAGTCGAACGGCGTGTCGGCGTTCTCGCCCCTGCGAGGCCGCTCCCCCTCCTTCTCCTGGACCTCGGGCCCGCCTCCGCGAAGCTCCGTGTTCGTCTCGAGCAGGTTGGCGCGCTCGCTGGCCGCCCATCGCGACGCTTCGCCAAGCGTCACGAGCGTGCCGCCGCGCCGCATCCAGCGCCGCAGCCGCTCCACCGCGTCGGTGCCGAACGCGCGACCGTAGTCAGCAGCCGGCAGCACCAGCACGTCGACCCGATCGAGATCCAGCCGCTCGAGCGACGCCACGCGCACCGTGGTGACGTCGAACCCGAATCGCCGCTCCAGCACGAAGCGCGCCCACCCCGCCGACAGCGTCGACGTCGGGCTGTCCCACGCCAGGACGACACGCGGCGCCTTGAGCGCGACGACGGTGCCGGAGCCGAGGGAGGGACCGCGATCGACCCAACCGCTGTCCAGCGCGACGACGGCGACGTCGTGGCGCTGTGCGATCGCCGCGAACCGGTTCCGGTCGTCGGCAGTGAGCTCCGCCGTGCGGACCATCGCCGTCCCCGGCTGGAACGTGCGATCGCCGATCGTGATCGCCCGCGGCGCGTGCCGTACGCGGATGCCCGCGCGAAGGAGTTCGGCCACGAATGCCGGCGTCTCCGCCCCCCACGGGATCAGCCAGGCGACCTTCGCCGCCGGTGGCGCCGGCCGTGCGCTGCGATCCCCGGTGAACGGGACCGCCCGCGCCTCGAGGGGCTGCGGGCTCGTGAGGACCTCGACGTCGAACAGCGCCGGCAGGCTCCAGCCGGTCACGTCGTAGATCTGGTCGGGCATGCGCCGCCGGCGCAGCCGGTCCTGCTCCTGCACGAACGGCTCGGGCTGCGGGACGTGCGGATCGAGCAGGTTCCGCACCAGCCGCGCGGACGGCTGCGTGCCGGAGACCAGATACGACCCCGCGGAAACCTCGCGATCGCCGAGCGTGAACGCCTGCTCGACCTGCCGGACCTCGATCCCCTGCCGCACGAGCGTCGCCGCCAGCCGCGTGGTCATCTGCGGATCGGCGCCGGCCAGCAGGACGTACTCGCGGGCGACCGGGTCGCCGACGCCGCGCGCCGCGGAGCGCCGGTACTCGAGGAAGTCGCGGAGCAGCCGCTCCCGGTTCTCCGCCGCCGTGAACGCCGTCGTCACCGCGGCGGTGAAGTGGTGCGTCACGCCGTCGCCATACGTCAGCGTCGTCCCGTCTTCGCGCGTGAAGACCAGGCCGCGCGCCGACGCCTGCTCGTAGGTCATCCCGACGGCGCCGTTGAAGATCGGCCACGACTCGCCGTAGCCCGGATAGAAGGAGTCGTAGACCTCGCGGATGAAGTACGCGAAGCCCCGCTCGTCGAAGCGCGCCGCGTTGGCGCGCCCGAAGGTCTCGAGCCAGCGCGTCTGGGCAGGGGTGATGAAGGGGTTGAGCGGATCGGCCGGCGGCGCGAAGTAGTAGGTGGAGTCGCCGCCCATCTCGTGAAGGTCCACCACCACATGAGGGGCGTACTGCAGCGCGATGGCGATGCGGCCCCGTGTCTCCGGCTGCGTCTGCGCGAACCAGTCGCGGTTCATGTCGAAGAGGTAGTGGTTCGAGCGCCCGCCGGGCCAGGGCTCGTCGTGCTCGATCGCCAGCCGCTCGCCGTCCGGGCGCGCGGCGCGCCCGAGCCGGTGCTGCAGGAGGAACCGGGCGCGCCCGTCCGGATTCTGCAGCGGATCGATCAGCACCAGCGACTCGCGCAGGATCGTGTCGACCATCGCGTCTCCGCGCGCGGCGAGCAGGTGGTAGGCCTCGGCGAGCGCGGCGTCCGACGAGGAGACCTCGTTGCCGTGCACCGCGTGCATGAGCCACGTGACCACGGGCAGTTCGCGGACGAGGCGGTCCGCGTCGGCCGGCGACAGCGCGCGCGGATCCGCGAGCCGGCGCAGATCGGCGGCGACCTCGTCCAGCCGCGCGATGCGCTCCGGCGAACCGACGACGAGCAGATGGAGCGGCCGGTCCTCCCACGTGCGCGCGTACTCGACGAGGCGGGTGCGGTCGGGGGCGGCGTCGGCGAGCGCGCGCAGGTAGCGGACGATCTGACCGGGCGAGCTGATCTCCTCGCCGAACGCGTGCCCCAGGACCGCCCGCGACGTCGGGATCGCCGGGTCATAGGCCGTACCGGGCCACAGGCCGTGTTCCCGCGCCCCCACCGACACGGCGAGCGCCAGCACCACGCCGGCGGCGCCGGCGGCTCCTCTCCACGTCATCGCCCCTCCCGAAAAGGTCTGGAGTATAGCCGATGGCTGCTGAGGTTCCCCGGAGGGGCGAGTGGCCCAGGGATGGCCGGCGCCGGGCGCGGCCCGGGTTGGCGCCTGGAACCGCTATAGTGGTCTCGAGGTGCTTGTGCCGATGCGATACCGCGTTCCGCTGCTCGCCGCCGTTCTGGCCGCGGTGGCGACGATGTCCGTGCCCGTTGCGGGCCGGCAGCCGTCGTTCCGCGCCGGCACCCAGATCGTTCCGATCTACGTCACGGTCACCGACTCGCAGAAGCGGCTCGTGCCCGACCTCGTGCTGGAGGACTTCGAGGTGCTGGACAACGGCCGGCCCGTGACGATCACGCACTTCGACAACCAGCCCGAGCCGTTCTCGGTCGTCGTCATGCTCGACACGAGCGCCAGCATGACCGGCTCCCTCGACCTCCTCCAGGCGGCGGCCGAGCAGTTCATCATCCGCCTGCTGCCCGAGGATCAGGGGATGGTCGGCGCGTTCAACGACAAGATCGAGTTCCCGATCGGCTCGTTCACGTCGGATCGCGACGACCTGGCGGCCGCGCTGAAGGAGCTGGACTTCGGCAATCCGACGCGGCTCTACGACGCGATCGAGGCCAGCATCGAACAGCTGCGCCAGGTGGAGGGCCGGCGTGTCGTGCTGGTCTTCACCGACGGCGAGGACACGGCCAGCCGGGTCGGCATGGGCAATGTGCTCGACCAGGCGCGCGAGCACGAGGTGATGATCTACGCGATCGGCCTCGAGAGCGAGTACTTCAACGGCCAGCGCCGGGTGCGCTCACGCCCGGACCGCGGGCTGCGCCGCCTGGCGGATGAGACCGGCGGTGGCTACTTCGAGCTGAAGAAGACGGACGAGCTCGGCTCGACCTTCACCCGCGTGGCGCAGGAGCTGCACAGTCAGTACGTGCTCGGGTTCCCGCCCGCGAGCGACGGCAAACAGCACCGGCTGGAAGTGAAGATCAGGAAGCCCGGGATGTCGGCGCGGGCGCGCCGCACGTATCAGGCTCCGGACGCTGGAACGCAATAACGGGCACCGTGAGCGAAGGGATGGGGAGCCTCTCCCTGCCGTTCTGCCCCGGGTGCCCGTCTGCTCGAAGGTCGTGGGCCGCTCTGGAGCGCCGGCCGCAACTCAGGCCAGCGCCGCTGCGAGAAGGATGAGTCCGGCAAGCAGGAAGCCGGTCACGTACTCGGCGCTGCCGGAAAAGGTCCATTCGAAGCGGTTCATGGCTGTCCTTCCTGTCCTTCCTGTGCGTTTCGATTCAATCGTGTGTCATTAAGGGGATACGATCTCCCCGCTATCAAGGTTTCCGATCGGGCCGGGCGCGCGCCCGGCCCGGAGTCGGACGAAGGAGCGCCTCTCTCATGACCCAGCGAACGAAGGACACGGTGCTTGCGGAACTGCGCAGCGGCGGGATCGTGCCGGTCATCCGCGCCGAGTCGGCCGAGCAGGCCGTGCGGGTGGCGGATGCCCTGGTCGCCGGTGGGATTCGCACGCTCGAGATCACGATGACGGTGCCCGACGCCATCGGCGCCATCCGGGCCGTGGCCGATCGCTTCGGCCCGTCGGTCCTGCTGGGCGCGGGCACGGTGACGAGCCGCGAGCTCGCCGAGCAATCGATCGATGCGGGCGCCGAGTTCCTCATCACGCCCTGCGTGGTCCACGACGTCATCGCCACGGCCGTCGAGCGCGGGGTCGCGGTGCTGCCCGGTGCGTTGACGCCGACCGAGGTCTTCGCGGCGTGGTCGGCCGGCGGCGACATCATCAAGGTCTTCCCCGCGAGCAACGTCGGGGGGGCCAGCTACATCCGCGCGCTGCGCGCCCCGTTCCCGCAGATTCCGCTGTGCCCGACGGGCGGCGTGAACCTCGAGACGATCGGCGCCTTCTTCGAGGCCGGCGCCGTCGCGGTGGGCGTCGGCGGCGAGCTGGTCTCGAAGAGCGCGATCGCGGCGGGCGATTACGGGCGAATCACGGCGGCCGCACGCCAGTACCTCGAGGCGCTTAACGCCGTGAAGGCCGGAAGCCGATAGCAGGGTCGGGGCCGCGTCCGGAGATGCGGCCACAGGAGGAGAGTCGGATGCGAGCGAGATGGATGGCGCTGGCGGCAGCGCTGGTGGTGGCTGCAGCGGGCTGCGGCAAGTCGGAGCAGGAGAAGAAGGCCGAGGAGGCCGCGGCGCAGCTCGAAGCGGCGGCGAAGGACATGGAGGCCGGCGCGGCGGAGTTCGCGAAGGGGCTCGAGGCGATGGCCAAGGGGCTGGCAGGCAACGGCGAGACCGTCGAGCCGGTCAGCTTCAGGGAACTGCAGGCCGCGCTGCCCGATCTGCCCGGCTGGGAGAAGGGCAAGCCGACAGGCGAGCGGATGACCTCGCCGGTGGCGTACTCGCAGACCGAGGCCCGCTACACGAACGGCGACACGGCCATCGACCTGCGGATTGTCGACTCCGGCTTCCAGCAGCTGCTGCTCGCGCCGTACACGATGTTCCTGACCGCCGGCTACGAGAAGGAGACGGAGTCGGGCTACGAGAAGAGCACGAAGGTCGGCGAGCACCCCGGCTGGGAGACGTGGGACGCCGACGACCGCCGCGGCGAGGTGAATGCCGTGGTCGGCAAGCGCTTCCTGGTGCAGGCCGAAGGCTCGAACCTCGCCGACATCACGGTCCTGCAGGACGCGATCGCGCGGACCGACTTCGCGAAGCTGGCTTCCCTTCAGTAGGACGCGGCGCGGCGGGCGGTCAGTCCTTGATGGCCTTGATCGCCCGCAGCGCTCCCGATCGCACGGACTCGTCCGGGTCGCGGATCAACGTCCAGAGCGTGTCCACGGCGGGGCGCGCGGGCCGGCCGATCGTCGCGAGCGCGTCGGCAGCCGCCAGGCGGACGCGTGCGTCCGGATCGCGCAGCGCGTCGGTCAACGGCTGGATCACCGGCCCGCGCTCGTCCGGCGGCACCGCCGATCCGAGCTGCCACGCCGCCTCAGCCCTGACGACGGGGTCGGCGTTCACCAGTCCTTCCAGCAGCCCCTCGCGCGCGACCGCGCCGTGGCCGAGATGGCCCTGGGCGGCAGCCGCGAACAGACGCACCAGCGCGTCCTCGTCTCCGCGCGCCGCGGTGATGGCCGGAGCCGCGGGAGCGGCCGCGTCGCGGGCCTGAACGAGGATCGCCGCGGCCGTCCGTCTCACCTCGACGTCGGCGTCGCGCAGCGCGTCCGCGGAAGCCTCGACGACAGCGTCATGTCCCGGCGCGATGTTGACGAGAGCGAGCCCTGCGTGGAGCCGGACACTGGGGGACTCGTCGCTCTCGAACAATGCCGCGAGCGGCCCGACGGCCTCCGCCGCCAGCGGCCCCATCGTCCCGAGCAGGTTCGCGCACTCGGTCCGGACGCCGGAGTCGCCGGCCGCCAGTGCCTCGATCAGCACCGGCAGCGCGGGCCGGATCGCGGCGCTGCCGTCGCGCGCCGCGATACCGGCGAGTGCGCGGGACGCGTCGCCGCGGGTCGCCGGGGCCTCGAACGCGCGAATCCAGTGGCTCAGGGGCCGTGCATCCCACTCGGGTTCCTGCGCGGCCTGGGTCGGACCGATCAGATGCAGGAAGCCGAACACAGCGAGAACCGCCGCCGTTCTCCGTGTCGTCATGTCGGACTCTGCCTCGAATGCCGGACCGTGAACGGGTCCGGCCCATTGGGGCCAGAAGAGGGAAGTTGCGGGACTATAGGCACCGCGCGGTGCGGGTGTCAACACCTGATCGCGTGCGGCGCGCGATCAGATCCAGGCGGCGCCGATCAGCGTGTCGTCCGCTTCACGGACGAACTCGTGGGAGCCGGTGCGGTGCACCGGCGCTTCGATCCTGACGCGCACCGCGGGCGCGCCGTTCTCCGGCGGAGCGGTGTCGACGTACACCGCCCACACCTCGCCGCTCAACGACTCGATGCCCGCCTCGCCTTCCGCGAGGACGCCCATCGCCGAGAGCACGGCGCAGACCGCCGCAGTGGCCTCGCCGGACGGGGCGCGCGTGACGCGGCCGTCCGCGCGCACGAGGGCGGCCCGCAGGTCGGCTCCGGCCTTCGTCGACGCGCCGACGAAGACGCAGCCGTCGAGCTCCTTCGACGACTCCGGAGGCCGCTGCTCGCCGATGTGCGCGATGAGGTCGAGCCCGGCACGCCGCAGCTCCAGCGCACGCGCCGGCGTGAGCGCCACACCCGCCGCCTCCGCGTCCACGATGGCCAGCAGTCCGCTCCCCGACCAGGCCAGGTCGTACGGGACCGTGCGGCCGGCGGTCACGCGCGCGTTGCCGCGCACGACGACGGCCGTCGGTCCCTCCACGGACACGGCCGCCACGGTGCCGTCCGCCCGGCGCGCCGACACGCGCGACCAGATGGGACCGGCCGCGGTGTCGATCTCGAGCCGGCCCGGCTCGCGCGGCGAAATCAGGTGCGCGTCGAGTGCGAGCGCGGTCGCGGCGAGGATGCCGGTGCGCGACAGCGGTCGCATCCCGCCGCCGTCGAAGAACAGCATGCCGGCCTCGGCCTCTTCCCGCTCGGGCTCGGTGAGCGCCACCCCGAGCACGCCGGCGTGTCCGCGCGGCTCGAGACAGAGCAGCTGGCGGATGTCGTCGGCCTGCTGCTCGAAGCTCGCCGCGCGCTCGGCCATGGTGGTGCCGTCGAGTGTCGGCAGGCCCGAGGTGACGAGGCGGACCGCGGCGCCCGCGACATGGGCATCGAGCGTGGTCACGCGCATGGCATCATGATACGGGCAGGATCCGCGGCTCCCGAACGATGTCTGGGCACTCCGGCAGCCACCGTCCCGCCAGCAGGCCCCGCATCCGTCTGACGGCGGCGTGCGCGGCAGCGGCCGTGCTCGCCGGGCTCATGGGCGCGGGTTCTCCCGCGTCGCTCGCACGCTCCTCCTCCGCGGACAGCGAACCGGCCGCGGCGCTGCGCGCGCGAGCGTTCGAATCGGCCTACAACCTCGACCATCCGCAGGCCATCCGTCTGTTCCAGGAGGCGCTGGCGCGGGATCCGGACGATCCGCGCACGCATCGCGGGCTGGCGACGATCGTCTGGCTTCACATCATCTTCGAGCGTGGCGCGGTCTCGGTGGACCAGTACCTCGGCGGTCTCTCGCGCCGCGACGTCGAGCTCGAAGACCCTCCGGCCGAAGCGGCGGCGCTCTTCGCGACGCACGTCGGGCGTGCGATCGAGCTGAGCGAACGGCGTGTCGACGCGAACGGCCGCGACGTCGGTGCGCTGTACGATCTCGGCACGGCGCTGGGCCTGCTCGCGTCCTACACCGCGACGGTCGAAGGGAAGATCGGCCGCGCCTTCCGCAGCGCGCGGCGCGCGTACGACCTCCACGAACGCGTCCTCGAGCTCGACCCCTCACGTCACGAAGCCGGCCTCATCGTCGGAACTTACCGCTATGTGGTCTCGACGCTCGCGTTGCCGGTGCGCTGGATGGCCTATCTCGTCGGGTTCGGGCGCGACGAGACGCGCGGACTCGCGCTCATCGAGGCTGCCGCCCGCCATCCGAACGAGGCGCAAGACGACGCGCGGTTCGCGCTGATGCTGCTCTACAACCGGGAGAAGCGGTACGACGAGGCGATGGCCGTGATTTCCACGCTCATGGAGCGCTTCCCGCGCAACCGCATCCTGCACCTCGAGGCCGGCGGTACGGCCATCCGCGCCCGCCGCTTCGCCGAAGCCGAGCGCCTGCTCACCGAGGGAATCGCAGGCCTGGCGCAGGACACCCGGCCGCGCGCATTCGGTGAGGAGGCGCTCTGGTACTACAAGCGCGGGTTCGCGCGACGCGCGCTCGGCCGGCTCGACGCCGCCGGCGCCGATCTGGCGCGTGCCCGTGAGCTGAACGCGCGTCCATGGGTCCATGCGCGCGTCGAGCTCGAACGGGGCAAGCTCGCCGACCTGCAGGGACGCCGGGAGGCCGCGCGCGCCGCCTACGAGTCCGCCGCACGACTGGCGCGGGCCGGCAACGATCCGGGGACGCGCGCCCAAGCGGAGCGCTTCCGCCGGACGCCGTTCCACTGACCGTCCTGCGGCAGCACCTGCCTGTCCTCCTCCGGGGTCGCCTGGTGGCCTCGCCGCGGCGAATGTCTGGCGTTCATCCTGCGGTTGCGGTTGGCATCGACCTTGAACCTTGTCGAGGTGCCTGCGCCAACCGGAGAATCCGATGCGTCCGACACGACGAACCTTCGCCATGCTGGTCATCGCCGGCGGCCTCATGCTGCCCGGCTGCGCTTCCGCGCAGCCGTACGGCCGGGCACACGGCTACTGGGGGCAGCGGGACTCGCGCGCCGACTACGCCTGGGACAACGGCTACCGGGCCGGGTTCAATCAGGGCAGGGCCGACGCGGATCGAAACCGGCGCTACGACCACGCGCGGCACCGTCTCTATCGTGACGGCCGGTCCGGCTATCACTCGAGGTACGGCAGCCGGGATGCCTATCGCCGCGTGTTCCGCCAGGGATTCGAAGCGGGCTATCGCGATGGCTATCGCAGGGGGGACCGCATCGGCGATCGCCGGCGCGCTCCCGTCTACAGCCCGCCCTACGGGCGCGGCTCGTATGGCTCCAGCGAGGCGGTCGAGCGCGGACTGCGCGAAGGCTACCAGAAGGGACGCGAGGACGCGCGCGACCGGGACCGCTACGACCCGCGGCGGCACAAGTGGTATCGCGAGGGGGACCGCGGCTACAAGAGCCGCTACGGATCGCGCGACCGCTACAAGGACGCGTATCGCGAGGCGTTCATGCGCGGCTACGCCCAGGGATACCGCGAGCACGATCGCGGCGGCAGGCGCCGGTAGCGGCTTCCCGCGCGGGTCCGCGCGTCCGTGCAGCAATGCCGCAGAGCCGCCGCACGCGCGAGGGGGCCGACGAGCTTGGCGCGTGCGGAGGGCCGCCGCTTACGCCGGGAGGACAAGCGCGCAACGAGCCGCGCCGACGGGACGTGAGGAACGCGCGCTTGCAGGCGGCCGTCAGTTCAGGCCGCCGTCCTTTCTGAAGGCCGTGAGTTCGGCGGCCGTGACGGTCAGCGGCACCGGCGCGGGATTCGTTCCCCCTCTGGCGCTGCGCTCGGTGTCCACGCCTCGGGACCCCGCCGACGCGGTGTTCTCGGCCGACCGCCGCTCCCGGCCGGTCACAGGCGCCGCCAGGCGGGACAACCCGAACCCGCGCTTCTTCTTCGGCTCCTCTTCCTTCGCCTGTTCCTCCTGCTTGCCATCGTCTCCGGAGCCGCCGCCGGCGAGACCGGCCGCTCCCTCCTCGACGGTCGCGATGGCGGCCAGGGAAACCGGCGTGTACGTCACGTGGCTGCGGAAACGCGCCTGCACGTCCGCGGCGGCGTCCAGCTTCTTCGACTCGATGGTCTTCGCCAGTCTGTCGAGCCGCTCCTTCATCTCCGGGTGCGACGCGAAGAGCCCCTGCTTCTCGGTGGACGCCTTGTTGCGATCGGCCAGCATCTGCAGGAAGCGCGACAGGCCCGCGGGCTGATACCCCACGGTGTTCGCCAGCACGACCCCCTCCTGATCCGACTCCAGTTCCTCGGACCGGCCGAAGCCGGCCATGACGACGTCGGTCGCGCGATCGACGAGCTGGTTGAACACGGCGCGATCGCCGAGCGTCTCGTCCGCCGCGAGCTGCATCGTCTTGCCCTTCTGGATCGCACGGATGGTGTGTTTTTCGGTGACGTGAATCACCTCGTGCCCCAGCACGCCGGCCAGCTCCGCCTCGTCCTTCATCAGCGAGAGCGCGCCGCGCGTGATGTGGATGTAGCCCCCGGGCGCCGCCAGCGCGTTGACCCCGTCCGTATCCAGGACGATGAAGCGCCAGTCGAGATCGGGACGGCTGCTCGCCTGGGTGAGGAGGGTGCCGACCAGCGTCACGTACTTGTGGATGGCCGGGTCCTGGACGACGCCGTACCGGGCCCGGATCTTCTCGCTGACCGCGGCGCCCAGCCGCTGCTCCTCGTCGTCGCTCATCCGGATGTCGCGCAGCTGCTGCCCGCGCTTGATGAGCGACCCGAGCTGCGCGGCGGCGTCGCCGGCCGACGCCGGCGCGGCGGACCCCGCGACCAGCAGCAGCGCCAGCACCGGCGCCGCCGTTCCCCTGACTGCGTGCGATTTCATGTGGTCGCCTGCTCCCCGGTTCCGGACGGCGTGGCAGCCGCCACCCCGGATGTATCGGTCCCGCCCGGGGCGGGATTGAGCCCGGCGCGGACCTCCACCGGGGGAACGACGGCGTGGATCCGGACCGGTCGGCTCTTGCCTTTGACTGTCACATCGCCGAGGGCCTGGACATCATAGCGCCCCTTCAGCGCCTGCCGCGTGGCCTCGCTGATGATGACGTGCGTGCCGTACTCCTTGTTCAGCGATTCGAGCCGCGCGCCGAGGTTCACGTTGTCCCCGATCACGGTATAGCTCATGATCGACTCGGATCCCAGGTTCCCCGCGACCATCTCGCCGGTGCTGATCCCGACGCCGATGTTCAGCGTGGGCCGCCCGTCCGCCTCCCACTCGCGATTGAGCGCGGCGAGCTCGGCCGCCATCGCGAGCGCCGACTGCACGGCATGGTCGGCGTGGTCCGGGTCGTCGAGCGGCGCGCCGAACAGCGCCATGATCATGTCGCCGACGAACTTGTCGATCGTGCCGTGGTGCTCGAAGACGATCGGCACCATGCGCGAGAAGTACTCGTTGAGCTGCCGGACGATCGCTTCGGGCTCGCCGCGCTCGGAGACGCTCGTGAACCCGCGGATGTCCGAGAACAGCACCGTCATCAGCCGCCGCTGCCCTCCCAGCCGCGCATCGTCCGGGTTCGCGAGGAGCTGGTCGTAGACGTCCTTCGAGACGTAGCGGGAGAACAGCTGCTTGACCCGGCGCTTCTCGCGGCCTTCGACGACGTACTGCCAGGCGGCGCCGCCGAAGGTCGCCGTGGCCGCGGCGGTGAGCGGCGCGACGAGCGGCACCCAGACACCGAGCGCGAACAGCCAGGTCGCAAGCCCGGTGAGCGCGGCCCCGGTCAGCAGCGCCGCGCCGGCCGCAGCCCATGGACTGAGCTGCGCTGCCATGACTCCCAGCAGCAGACCGGCCGCAAGGACGAGCGCCGCGCCGGCCCACGCAGGCGCCTCCGAGAGAAACCGGCCGGTCAGCATGCTGTCGAGCACGGTCGCGTGCATCTCGGGTCCCGAGAGTTTGCCGGCCAGCGGCGTCGAGAAGACGTCGTGGAGGCTGGCGGCGGTCGCGCCGACCACGACGAGGCGGTCGCGGAAGCGCACGGGATCGACGATCGGCGTCTCGTCGGCGAGGAGCTGCTGCTCCGCGTAGAAGAGGTCGTAGAACGAAAACGTTTCGTACGTCGGGCGCCCGTCCGGCCAGGTGCCGGCATAACGGATCAGCGCGCGCCGTGACTTCATGGATTGGCCGTCGAAGCTCGGGACCGGCCTGGTGATCAGCGGCACGACCCGGGAGCCGAGCCGGAGTCCATCAGGTTCGAGCCGCACGTCCGGGGCTGACAGATTCAGGGCCGTCATCGCGCCGGCGAGGGCCAGCGACGGAATCACCTCGCCTTCGTGGCGCACGAGCGGCACGTAGCGTCGCCAGACGCCGTCGGCGTCGCCGACGCTGAAGTTGTGTGAGACTGCGAGGCTGGCGTCGAGCAGTTCCGCAAACGGGAGCCGCAGCCCCGGGCGCGCCTCGATGCCGGCATCCGTGGCAACGCGAGGCCCGGGCAGCCGCGGGAGCATCTTCTCGTGATCGTCCGCGTCCTCTTCCGCGACCGTGTCCGCCAGCGCGACGAACACGCCGAGCTCCTGCGCGCTGCGCGCCAGCGCCGCGTCCGACTCGGCGCCTGTCCACTCCTCGCCGTTCACGGTGAACCGCGACCGATCCCGCTCCGTGAAGAACACGTCGTAGAGGACGATCCGCGGACTGGCACGGGCGAGGAAGTCGAGCAGCGCCGCGTGCACCAGCCGCGGCCACGGCCACTTGCCCACGACGGGCTCGAGCGCCTGGATGCTCCGATCGTCGATCGCGACGAGGACGATGTCGCGGCTGGCCGCAGCGGGGTCGGCCGTGGCGCGCATGCGCCAGTCGTAGGTCTTGAGCTCGACCGTCTCGACAAATGGCGCCGCGCCGAGCGCGAGCGCGAGCAGCGCCGCCGCAAGCCCGATCGCCGCGCCGATGACCGGTGTGCGCAACAGCAGCAGCGTAGCAGATCAGGTCTGATCAGGTCTGATCAGGTCTGATCAGGTCTGATCAGGTCTGATCAGGTCTGATCGGGTCTGATCAGGTCTGATCA